>SLGN01000299.1 GCA_007123695.1 Verrucomicrobiales bacterium | reverse complement strand
GCTGAGAAACTCGACCGGCTCCGCGAGAGTCTTTGGCGCCGGGGCCGGATCGTCTCCCGCAGCGGGCGAAGGGACGAAGAGAAACAAAAGCGGACTGAGAAAGAGGAGAGGTCGGATCATGGGGCCGATGGGATAACGACGGGGAACCTCACTTTGCCACTCCGGACGCGATTTTCCACGAAAGTTCCGCCCGCCCGTCTGCGGAAATCCGGTTGAGGACCCGCCGCGGTCCGCTAGGTTCACCCGTCGAGGCGTCGCAGCCCTCCCCTCCCCCGCCCGGCATGCCTCGCTCCATCCGCCCGCGACCCCTGCGGAAACCGCAGTCCCAATCTCCCATGTCCTCCGTTCTCGAACAAGCCCACCCCTGGCTCGAAGGCCTCGTCGCCTACGACCCCGGCAAACCCATCGAGGAGACCGCCCGCGAGCTCGGGCTCGATCCCGCCGACATCGTCAAGCTCGCTTCGAACGAGAACCCCATCGGGCCCTCGCCCAAGGCCGTCGAGGCGATGAAGCAAGCCGCCGAGAGCGTCCACATCTATCCCGACGGCGGCGGCTACCGGCTGCGCACCGCCGTCGCCGAGACCTTCGGACTGGCCCGGGAAAACGTCGTCATCAGCAACGGATCGAACGAGATCATCGAGCTGGTCGGCCACGGTTTCCTCAGCCCCGGCGACGAGGTCGTCGCCGCCGAGCACGCCTTCGTCGTCTACAAGCTGATGGCCACTCTCTTCGGCGCCACCACCGTCGAGGTGCCCGACCCCGGCTTCGTCCACGACCTCGACGCCATGGCCGCGGCGATCGGGCCGCGCACCCGCATGGTCTTCGTCGCCAACCCCAACAACCCCACCGGAACGATGGTCGACGGCGCCGCCATCGACCGCTTCATGGCCAAGGTGCCGGACCACGTCGTCGTCATCTTCGACGAGGCCTACTACGAGTTCGTGCCCGATCCGCCCGACACGCTGCGCTACGTCCGCGAGGGCCGCAACGTCGTGGTGATGCGGACCTTCTCCAAAATCCAGGGACTCGCCGGGCTGCGCATCGGCTACGGCCTGACCACGCCGGAGATCGCCGGGGTGCTCCAGAAATGCCGACAGCCCTTCAACACCAACTCCATCGCCCAGGCCGGGGCGGTCGCCGGCCTGCTCGACGAGGAGCACCAACGCCGCACCCGGGAACTCACCGACGAGGGCCGCGCCTTTCTGGAGCGGTCCTTTGCGGAGATGGGGCTGGAGCATGTGCCGAGCAGCGCCAACTTCGTCCTCGTGAAGGTGGGCGACGGCGACGCCGTCTTTCAAGCGATGCTGCGCCGCGGGGTGATCGTGCGGGCGATGCGCGGCTACAAGCTGCCCGATTGGGTGCGCATCTCGGTCGGCACGATGCCGCAGAACGAGCGCTGCATCGCCACCCTAAAGGAAGTCCTCGCCGGGACCGCTGCGGCATGACCAAGCACGAATGGCGCGAGCGGGACGAAGACGGCGTCGCCGTCTACTACCGGGCCGTCCACCATGCGGGCCGCTGGCAGTTCTACTCGACGAAAAAAACCGACCCCGAGTGGAACGAGCACGAACTGCTGCCGCTGGATGCGATGGAGTCCCTCGTCGAAGTCCTGCGCAACAAGCACCAGCGCCGCCGCCTGCCCCTGAAGCACCTCGAGCAGATAGAAGCGCTGGTGGAGAAGCTGCGCGAGGCCGCAGGATAGGGGGAAGTTGCGGCTTGCGAAAACGTGCCAGGCAACATTTCGATACAGCTTCCATTGTTTCACAACCTTCGGTAGATGCCTGTCTGGCTCCCGGTGGAACCGGCGGACCTGCTGGCTCGCGTTGGTCGCTGACTTCAGGTTCGGTCGGTCGGCGATCTACTCGCCTTCTGACTCTCCGCCGTCTCCTACTTCCCCATCACATCCTTCCGCAAATCCCGCAGCACCCGCAGCCCTCCCCATTCCGCCCCGCGCATCCGCCGCGCGCCGGTCTTTCGCTTCCCGCCGAAGCGCCCTCCCTTCGCCTTCTCCCGCTCGAAGACCCGATCGACGAACTCCGCGCTCCCCAGCACCGCCCCGTCGCAAAAGTAGCGAACCCGGTGCCGCAAGGCCTCGCCCCGGCTCATCTTCCCGCCCGAGTTCACCACTGCATCGACCTCTTCGGACACCATCCCCAGCCGTCCCGCTTCGCCGAGTTGCTCATCTCCCGCCACCGCCCGGCCTTCGTCGTAGAGCAGCACCCGGTAGCGTTCCAGGGTCCGCGCCCAGTCATGACGGAAGCCCGCGTCCCGCAGCGCCTCGTCCAGCGCCCGCTCCGGCCCCTCGCGAGCCAGCGCCGCACGGCGTCCGCCCCCGACCGCTTCGCCGCAGCCGCTCCAGCGGTAGTCCTCCGGTTTTGCCACCATGCCCGCCCGGACTGACTGCCTCGCCGCTTCTCGTAGCGGTCGAGGATTCCCTTGCGCCAATGCTCGTCGCCCGCGAGCCGGGCCCGCTCCAATTCCTGCCGCACCCCCTCCACGGTTTCCTCGTCATAGAGCAGCGGAAGCACCTCCAGCAACCCCGCCTCATCCAGCGGAGCCAGCGTCTCCTGGTCCGGAACCTCCAGCAACAGGTGGAAGTGGTTGTCCATGAGGGAAATAGGAAGTCGTTCCTTGAAGCCGGGCGCTCCGGCGAGGCAGTCCATTTTCTCGTCGAACTCGCCCCCTCCCCCGAAGCATCCGAGCCGCTCTCGAGGCGACCCGGCACTGGGCGGAGCGGGGCTCATCCGATCCGCAGGACCGGTGACCCCGCCGAAGGTGGGAAGCGCGACATCATCCTCCCTCAGCTTGGAGGTCCACCCAACTCGACCGGTTCGCCGAGGTATCGCGGTCGGCGGTTGAGAATCCGCGCGTCGAGGACGGCGGCGGCGCGTGCGGCGACTTCGCGCAACCGGGTCCGAACCGAGTAGCGCAGGGGCGGCTGCTGCGCCTCGTAGGCTGTCGCGTCCATTCCGCGATGGCGGGCGAGATAGAGGGCCCGCTGGTTGTGGAAGCGCTGCGAGACGAAGACGGGGGCCTCGAGCCCGAAGACATCCCGCGCGCGCACGACCGAGTCGAGGGTGCGGAACCCCGCGTAGTCCCGGTAGATCCGGTCTGCGGGAATGCCAAGCTCGACGAGGGCCTCGCGCATGTCGCTCGGCTCGTCGTAGTCCTTGCGGGAGTTGTCGCCGCTGACGACGAGGAATTCGACCTTTCCGGCTTCGTAAAGCCGGGCGGCGGCGGCGATGCGGTGGCGGAAGTAGAGGTTCTCCCGCCCGTTCGGCAAGTAGCGCGAGCAACCGAGCACAACCGCCGCCCGGCTCTCGGGCACTGCGGCGAGACCGGCATGGCTCAATCCCGACGAAGCTGACCGTACGCTGGCTTCGGCGAACCAAAGAAAGGCGACCGCACCGGCACAAGCAATTAGGCCCATCGCGAAAAGGCGCCGCGGCAGCAGGAGACGGCGCAGGTCCCGGAGGACGGACGAGGGGCGCGGCGGCAACGGGGACGTGGAGGAAGCGGACATAGTTCGCGGATGCGCAGACTACGCATCGACCGCGAGCGGTCTTTCAGCTTGTCGCTTCGCCGGTGGCGCAAACCGAGCTTCCACGAGGGAAGAAGCCCCCTTTCCCCCTCTACGCCGGACGCTCGCCGGAGAAGAAGGCCCGGTGTCCCTCTACGATCTTCGCCTTGGCCTCATCGTTGACGCCGAGATTCCATTCGCCCCGCTCGGTCGTGCCGCCGAGCAGGATGCCGTTGCGGCGCGGATACATGTAGAGAGCGCCTACGCTGGTCATGTAGTCCACCTCCAGCTGGGGCGGCAGCACCGAGAGCTGGCCCTTGACCGGGATCAGCTCCTCGTCGCCGACGAGTTCGCGGGCGCCGAGACCGGTGCAGTTGACGACGAGGGCTTCGGGCAGCGACTCCACCTCGGAGATGGATCCGAAGGCCCGCACCACGAGCTTGCCGCCGAAGGCGAGGAAGTCCCGCAGCACCGCCTCGAGATAGACGGTGGTGTCGATGAAAAGGGTGGTGTAGCGCTGGGCGTAGGGATAGGGAAAAGGATGCTCGCCGGGCCCGAATTCGGCGCGGTCGGAATAGAGGTCGGCGAGAGGATCGTCGGAACCGGCCCCGCGCGGTTCGTCGGAGAATCCGTAGGATTCCATCCAATCGACCCCGTAGCCTCCGCCGACGAGCTTTTGGAATGTGCGGTGGGCGATCCGCGCGGCCCGTTCGAAGCGGGCGTCGAACTCGGGGGTGCGCCGATCCTTGTCGGCGAAGGTGAAGGGCTGCCATTTCGCCCCGGCGATGTTCGAGG
>SLGN01000584.1 GCA_007123695.1 Verrucomicrobiales bacterium | reverse complement strand
TCTTGCAATTGCGGGAGCGAGTGGGTAAGCTCTCCGAAGAGAACGATTCTTTCCAAGCCATGCCAACCCTCGTCAATCCCTTCGTCGAACTCGGCAAGCTCGAAGGCCGAGCGGAAGGCCGTGAAGAAGGCCGTGCGGAAGGCGAGCGCCTGTTCGCCATCCGCTTGCTGGATCGGAAATTTCCTCGCATCGGCGATGAAGTGACGCGCAGGCTGGAGACGCTCGACGAAGCGTCGCTGCTGGCATTCGGCGAGGCGCTGCTCTTCTTTGAAACCGAAGCGGATTGCCTCGGTTGGTTCGAGGGCAAGTGACCCTGAGGTGCGAGGCGGGATCGATTCAACAGGGTTGTCTCCCCGACCAAACAGGGTTTCGAACACAAGGTCGGCTCTGCATCCACCGAGACAGGTTGACCTCCGACGAACTCTGCCCCGCCCTCGAACACCCAAGACGACCCCATTTGCAAGGAACGGCGACAAAGCCCCCCCCCTCAGGCGGGACGCCTGAGTGCCCCACCGCTCCGCGGCACCAATAACGAAGAGCGCCGGTGAAGCAGCCCCCATGAACTCCCGTTTTCCAGCCCCGAGAGGACGTGCTTCTGACTTCCATTGCGCTCGGGGAGGTGCGCCCAATCGCCTTTCGGCCTTCGCCCTCGCTGCGCTCGCGGCGGCAGCAATCCTCGGTGTTCCTCGCGCCGACGCGCAGTCGGTCCCGGCCCAAACCGCGCCCCCCGCTGCGGCGGACGGGCCCGGCGATGCGTCGCACCGGAATGTTGCCCGCGGATCGAAGGGGCCGGGCTTGCTGACGGTCCTCGCCCGGCTCGAGGAGGCACGCCTCGAACTGGCCCGGCTCAAGAAGATCGAAGCATTCCTCAAAACCAAGGAACTCCCCGCCAACGCCCGCAGCCGCGAGTCTCTCCGCGACCTCGTGATGCCGCTCGTCGAAGCCTGCCTGGAGCGCGGCGACTATGCGGCCGGAGATCGGATCTTCCGCCATGCCGTGTCCCTCGCCTTGGCCCACAAGGCCGTCGGCGAGTGGCCGCAATCGATCTACACGAGCTGGACCTTCCCGTCCTCCCTGCTGAGGACGATCGCGCACGACGCCCCGGGCGGGGGACTCGAGCGCATCGCCTTCCACCAGTTCGTGACGCGACGCGACGGGGGCGCGACAGTGAAGCCGAGCCACAGCCTTCCCCGCTTCGGCGACCTGATGCGCGAGGTCTTCGAGGAAGCCGGGGGCCGGGTCCGCAACGAGACGGCGCTGGACGTGCTTGCCACCGAACTGCACCGCCAATGCCCCGAAGCCTACCCCGAACTGCTCGGGATCTACTTCATGGAGTTTCTCCGCCAGTTGCCCCCTCCCGCGCTGCGCGACGCCATCGCCTGGGCCGACGGTCGGGCCCGGAGCCCGGATTCCGAATGGGCACCGCTCGCCCGCGAATTCGCCATGGCCGCACGCCTGCTGTTGATCAAAGCGGTCGTTCCGGCGCGGCAAGCTCTCCGGGAGGATCTGCCCGACCCCGACGCCTGCCAGCAACACTACCTCGACGTGCTCCGCGACGAAGCACTCCCCTACCCCGTGCGGATCACCATCGCCCGCAGCATCTGCTCGGACAACCCGCGCGGTCTTCTCGCATCCGAACTCGTCTTCGCCTGCGCCGAAGTGCTCGCGGAAGGGCTTGCGGCGGACTCTCCGGCATCCGCCTGGGCCTGCTTCTACATCGCGCAGGAGTTCAACCGGTTCGCGGACCGCCCCGAATGGGAGACCTCGGCGCGCCGACTTCTCGCCGCCTGGCTGCATGCCAACCGCACCAATGCCGCCGACCGCCGCACCGAAGCCGGCTTTTGGCCCGACAGACCGCCCGCCATGGAAATGATGCGCCTCGTCGCCCAGCTCCGCGACCCCCAGGCGCTGACGGACTTTCTCGCCGACGGCTTCGTAAAAAACTGCGTCAAAAACAACGCGTCCGCCCTTTTCGTGCTCGTCGAGAACGGCCACCACGCCAAGGCGGCGGCCTTCCTGCCCGACGGAATGGATTGGATGGACATCAGCGACGACTATCCGCCCATGGGCCGCGTCGAGGTGCGCTACAACCGGCGCGTCCACCAGGAACTGCCCGCCTTTCTAGCAACCGTCGGAGACCCCGCGCTGCGCTATCTGGCCGAGCTGCTCATCCTCGGGGCGCCCGATCCGCCCCCCGCCGGGACCGGGGCGAGGACCGACGCCGACTTCCCCAACCGAGGCCAGCGGCTCCGCGAAGCCGCCCTGGGCTTCGCGGCGGTTGATTTCGACAAATCGCCCGACGGGTTGCACCTGCGCACGCGCGTGTTCGAACAGCTCGCCGCCTTCGACGGGCCCGCCCGCGAGGTCAGCGCGGAATGGGAGCGGGACTATTCGCCCGAAAAGGCCCTCACCGTCTGCTCTTTCGTCAGCAGCAAGAACGCCGAACACGCCGCGCCGCCCTTCGCCACCTTCGCCGCGATGCGGCTGCGCCGTGGGGATCTCAGCGGCGTCACCGACATGCTCGATGCGGTCGAGCGGGGCCGCGGAAGCCCCGGCGTGCGGCGAAAGGCGCTGGAGCATTTTTCGCTGCGCTTCCTCCGCGCCTACTCCCATCACTGGCCGAGCGCCTCGCCCGACGAACTCGCGCTCTGGCGCCGGGCCTTCGACATGCTGCTCGAAAGGCCCGAGGCCGAACTCGTCTCACACCCCCAGCTCTCGCGCCTCGCTGGGACCCATCTCGCGGCGACTCTGCTGGCTGCGGGCGATGACGGCGATCCCGCTTGGCTCGCCTCGCTGGATGCGGATCGCGCCGCTCTGGTCAGCGCCGCCGTGCAGCAGTGTACGCAGGACTTTCTCGACGGGCTGCAAGCCGCCCTGAAATACCGGGTGCCGCAGCCGCACCGCGCCCCGCCGGAGCGAAGGGCGCGGGCGACTCTCGTCGCATTTTCGCACCCCGCGATCCAGAAGGCCTTCGGCCCGGCGAATTCCACCCTCTTCGCACGGCTGCAAGCGGTCGGCCACCTCGACCGCGATCAATTGCTCGGCGACCCGGGCCGCCAGCTCGCCGCCGCCCACCGCCGCGGCGGCTGGGCCGCCGCCGAACTGGCGACGATGGCGGCGGAGGCGGGCGACTTCGAGACGGCGGTGCGTTGGGCCGACCGCTCGCTGGAGGACTGCGGCGAACCGGACGGGGCGACGGAACGCTACGCTCGGCTCGCCGTCGCCAAGGTCGAACTCCTCATCGAAGCCGGGCGCTCCGTCGAGGCGATCCAATTTTTCGACGAACTCGACCGGCAGGTCGATCCAGAGAGCCTCCCCCGCAGCATCCGCGCCGCCCTCGACGCAACCCGCCGCCGGGCGCAGCGTGTCTCATCCGATTCGGAAGAACGGTGACTCCGCCGGAGGTGGCACGCGCAAGTCAACACGCTCCGCTTGTAGAACACGACCGCCCGAAGCGCTCCCCCGAGACTCCGCAGCGGGCCGGGGGGCCGGAGGCACGGGCTGAGAACGGGAGCGAAGCCGACATAGACTGCCGACAGGCAGCCCCGAAGGGGTGAGCGAAGCGAATCAAACGAAGCCGGTGCCGCAGGCCGGGGCGCAAAAACGCCGAGGGATCGGAGGCGTTTTGGACGGAGTGAGCGCAGCGAACGCAGCCCGAAGGGCGAGCCGCCCAGACGGGGGCGGCGAGTCAAAGCTTCCGCGGAAGCCGGAGGGCCGACAGGGTGCTGAGGGGCGAGATACTGCCACGGCGCGATAGCGCACGCAAAACCCGAAGCGAAGCGAAGGCTCACCGCAGGTGGTGCGAAGCAGCACAAAGCGAGGCCTGGGGAGGCAGGCCGCGGAGTGAGGAACGAACGTAAGCGTCCCGTCCAGACCATCTTGAGCCCCGGCGGTGCGCCGTCGATGGTGCCGCCGTGATCCGCCCCGGACATCGCGGCGCGACGCGCCGTCCTGCCTCAGGCCGCCTTTGCCGCGGCCTGCCCTTGCGCTGCGGCGCGCTCCGCCTCTGCGGCGTGCTCGCGTGCCTGCTTCCACTGGCGGGGCAGCAGCCCCGCTTTCGGATGCCCGATGAACAGCCAATGCCTGGCCGCGATAGCGGCATCCATGAAGCTGCCTCCGGAGGAGGAGGCCGGAACCCGCATGGCCGTAGCGGAGCGGAGGCAGTTCTTCTTGCCCACCGCCGAGGGCCGGATGGCGTTTTGATCCGGATGCCGCCCCACGGCATCCGGCCCCCTACGGGGCTGCCTTCGGCAGTCCATCTCCGCTCCCGCCAGTCGCTCCGATTCCACGCTGTTGTTGTCGATGTCCACCTCGCCGTTGCCTTCCG
>SLGN01000690.1 GCA_007123695.1 Verrucomicrobiales bacterium | reverse complement strand
TCATGGTCAGCGCCTCGGCCGACCGCACCCTCACCATCGACGACCTGAGGGCGGCGGAGCGGTGGGCGGAGCGGTTCCGGGCGCTGCCGGAAGTGTCCGAAGTGCTCTCGCCGCGGCTGCTCCTCGACCTGAAGCTCGACGGCTTCACCCTCGACGAATGGGCCCGCCTCGGCGGGACCGGCGCGGAACCTCTCGTGCTCGGCGACGGACCGGGCATGGCCACCTTCAAGGGGCAGGTCCTCTCGCACGACGGCCGCTCCGTGGCGCTCTATCTGATCAAGGCCAAGGGAGTCCGGATCCACGACCTGCACCGCGCGGCGGAATCCCTCGCCGCCCCACCGTGGGAAGGCGCCGAGGTCCGCATCGTCGGCACCGAATACCTTCTCGAGCACATGGCGGGGCTCTTGCAGTCGAACTTCCGCTCCCTCATTCTGTTCGAAATGCTCGCCCTCGCCCTCGTCGTGCCGATGTTCATGCGGTCCCTGCGGCGCAGCTACCTGCCCTTTCTCGTCTCCTGGTCGGCGCTGCTCTTCTATCTGGCGCTCTTCATCCTCGCAGGCAAGGAGTTCGGAGTCATGAACCTGGCCGGACCGGGCCTGATCCTGATCGTGGGACTGGCCGACGCGATCCATCTTCAGCAGAAGTTCGACGACGCTCGCGCCGAAGGCCATGGCACGGCCGAGTCGCTGCGGCGCACCTTCGCAACGGTGGGCCGTGCCTGCGTGCTGACTTCGGTGACGACGGCCTGCGGCTTCCTCAGCCTGCTCGCAGCCCGGCACGAGGAGGTCTTCGACTTCGGCCTCTGGTGCGCCATCGGGGTGGGCGTCGCCTTCGCCACCGTGATCCTCTTCCAGCCCGCCGCCCTCGCCCTGCTGCCGGGAAAAGGCGAGTCCGCCCCGCTGCGCTCGCTCGTCAATCCGCGCCGGCTGCGCCGCTGGGCGGCCCCGGCCACGGCGCTGCTGGCCTTGCTTGCAGCCGGGATCTTCCGCGCCGAGATCGACTCCTCGCTCGACCGCGAGCTGCCCGCCGATGCCGATCCGGTGAAGCACGCGAACTGGTTCGCGGAACATTTCCGCGGTCTCGACCGCATCGAGATCGACCTGCACGCCGACCTCCGCGACCCCGAGGTGTTCACCCTCGTCGGGCGCATGCAGGATGAACTGCGCGACCTTCCCGGCATCTCCGGCTCGCGCTCCTACGTCGATGCCGTCCACATGGCCCTCGCGCCCGAGGTGGTCGAGACCTCCGACGGCCCCACTCTCGGGGTGCAGGCGCTCGGCGCGGGGAGCACCTTCCCCGAGACGCTCCTCACCCGCGATCTGGAGCGGGCCTGCATCGTCTTCTACCGCACCCGGGACTTCGGCACGGGGGCCTACGAGAGCTTCCTCGCCCGCATCCGCGACTACGAGCGCGAGCTGCCTGCGGGAGGGCGCATGAAGGTCAGCGGCGCCTTCCCCATGTTCTACGAGAGCACCACGCTGATCTCGCGGACGATGATCACCAGCCTCACCCTGTCCCTCGCGATGATCACCGTCGTCCTCGTGGTGGTGCTGCGCTCGTTCCGGCTCGCCCTGCTCTGCCTCGTGCCCAACGCGATTCCGCTGCTCGTCGTCGCGGGCATCAGCGGGTGGATGGGAGCTTCCCTCCACCTCGGAATCATCATCGTCTTCTCCGTCGGTCTCGGGCTCGCCGTCGACGACACCATCCACCTCATGGTCCGCTTCCAGCAGCTCCAGCGCGAGCGTCCCCAGGGCAGCCTGCGCGAGCTGATGGACGAGGCCATCGTCTCGACCGGCTTCGCCATCGTCCTGACCTCGGTGACCGTCATCGTGCTCGGCGTCTGTTTCCTCGGATCAAGCTTCACCACGATGCGCTGGACCGGCCTGACGCTCGGCATCGTCGCCGTATCAGCCCTGCTCGCCGACCTCGTCGTGCTGCCGTGGCTGGTGGAGCGCCTCCACCGTGCCCCGAGCCGCGCCCCCTCGCCCGCTTGATTCGGCCCTGTCGATCTCCATCGCTTCCCATCCCAGCACCGATCCATCCGTTCCTCGTTCCGCCCCCCTCGCCGCCATGAAGAGACCCGCCGCCCCCTCGCCCCTCGTTCTGTCCCTCCTCCTGCCGACCTTGGCCGCGCTGCTGCCGGGCGACGCGCCCGCCGCCGAAGACGCACCCACCTGGTCGCGCGACATCGCCCCGCTTTTCCAGGAAAAATGCGTCTCCTGCCACCGCGCGGGCGGCGGCGCGCCCTTTTCCCTCGTCGATTACAACGGGGCGCGACGCCGCGCCCGCACCATCGTCGAACTCGTCGAAAGGCGCCAGATGCCGCCGTGGCACGCCGTGGGCGGAGACATCCCGCTGCTCGACGACCGCCGCCTCACCGATGCCGAGATGGCCCTCGTCGCCGCCTGGGTCGAGGCGGGGCGGCCCGAGGGGGACCCCTCCGAGGCCCCCGAGCCGCGAGTCTTTCCCGACGAATGGCATCTCGGCGAACCCGACCTCGTCATCGAGATGGAGGAAGCCTACGACCTGCCCGCCGACGGCCCCGACATCTACCGGCATTTCGTCATCCGCACCGGCCTGACCGAGGAGAAATACCTCAGGGCGATCGAGTTCCGGCCCGGGGCGCCCTCGGTCGTCCACCACGCCCTGATCTACGTCGACTCGACCGGACGGGCGCGGCGCATGGACGAAGCCGACCCGGTGCCGGGCTTCACCGAGATGCCCATCGGCGAAGGCACCGGCCGCCAGATCGCCGGCTGGGTGCCGGGAGCGACGCCGCGCCCGCTGCCCGAGGGCCTCGCCCACCGCCTCGAACCCGGTTGCGAGATCGTCATCCAGACCCACTTCCACCTCAGCGGCAAGCCCGAGAGCGAGCGCTCCCGCATCGCCCTCTACTTCGGCGACGAACCGCCGCAGCGGCCCTTCACCTCGATCCAGCTTCCGCCCGCCTTCGGGGCCTTCGCCGGGATCGACCTCGCGCCCGGCGAGGACCACGCCGAAGTCCGCGACAGCTTCGAGCTGCCGGTGGCGGTCACCGCCTTCGGCCTGCAGCCGCATGCCCACTACCGCGGCAAGGCCCTGCGACTGACCGCCGCCCTGCCCGAGGGCGATGAGATCGTTCTCCTCAACATCCCCGAGTGGGACATGAAATGGCAGGAGGAATACCGCTTCGCCGAGCCGGTGCATCTCCCCGCGGGAACGCGGCTGGAGTCGCGTGTCGCCTGGGACAACTCCGCCGCTTCGGCACAAAATCCCATCGTACCGCCGGTGCGCGTGCGCTGGGGCCTCCAGTCCTTCGACGAAATGGGCAGCATCGACCTCTTTGTTTACACGGAAGGACCCCGAAAGAAGGCGGAAACGGCGATGAAGGATCTCCGCTCCGCCTACCGCGACCACCTCGTGTGGCGAGCGGGGAGCCACGTCCTCGGTCCCGACAAGCTGGCCGTCTTCGGCGAGCTGCGCGAGCGTGCTCTGGCCCGATTCGACACCGACGGCGACGGCTACCTCGACGCGACCGAGCGGGCCGCCGCGAGAGCGGTGCTGCAGGGGCCCCTGCCGTAACCGCGACCCGCGCCGGAGCCGGGCGGTCCCCCTTGCGAGATGGAAGCGAACGGCCCCTTCGGCCCCCTGTTCCGCGGGTCCCGTACGGAGGTGGCCCGCCGCGCCTACCAAACGCGCTTCTTCCATCGGGTCTGCGGAACGGTCCTCGCCTGCATCGTCCTGCTCGCGCTGCTGCGCAGTCCCGGGACGTCCCTGATGCTGCTGGCGGCGGGCGGCGGCATCGTGCTGCTCCTCGCCGCAGGCGCCGCTTCGCGGCGAAAAGGAGAGCTGGCCCCGTGGCACACTCTCGCCATCGAATCGGAATACCGGGCCGGCTGTGGAGACGGCTCCTTCGTTGACTACCTCGCCCGCGAAGAGCAGGTCTTCCGCGAGCTCGAGGAACTCTTGGCGAGCCCCCCCAGCCCCGACCGGGCCGACGCGATCTGCCGTTTCCGGACGGGCAGTCCCGCCGATCCGGCCGGCTACCCTACGAACTGGAACCGCAGCTTCGAACTCGCCCCCGGCGACGGCGAAGCCCGGTGCGGAGTGCTCCTGCTCCACGGCATGTCCGACTCGCCCTACAGCCTGCGGGCGCTGGGAGAGCGCCTCCGCCGCGACGGCGCCCGCGTCCTCGGCCTGCGCCTGCCGGGACACGGCACGGTCCCGGCAGCTCTGCTCGAACTCCACCGGAACGATCTCACTGCGGCAGCCCGGCTCGCCCTCGGGCATCTTGGAAAGTCCGTCGAGGGACGCCCGCTCTTCCTCGTCGGCTACTCCGCCGGTGGCGCCCTCGCCGTCGATCTCGCCCTCGACACTCTCGAGGACGCCGCCCTGCCCCGAATCTCGGGCATCGCCCTCGTCTCCCCCTCCATCGGCGTCACTCCGCTGGCGCGGCTCGCCGTGTGGCTGGGGCGGCTCGGACGCTTCTTCGGCTTCGAAAGACTCGCCTGGGTCCGAATCCTGCCCGAGTTCGACCCCTACAAATACCAGTCCTTCCCCATCAACGCGGGCCATCAGGTCTACCGGCTCGCCGTCGCAATGGCCCGGCGCCTCGACCGTCTCGGCGCCGCCGGAAAGCTCGCGGACCTGCCGCCGATCCTCGCCTTCCAGTCCGCCGTCGACGACACCGTCTCCACGCCCGCGCTGATCCAGGAGCTCTTCGCCCGCCTGCCGCGCGGCGGGCACGAGCTGGTCCTTTTCGACATCAACCGCATGGGCCTGATCGAGAGCTTCATCGCAAAGGATCCGGCGACGGAGCTGGCCGGCCTGCTGCACTCCCTCCGCATGCCCGTGACCCTAACCGTGCTGGCCAACCGCGACCCCCTCAGCCTCGATGTCGAAGCGCGCCGCCACCCTGCCGAGGAAGGCGGCGCCGAGACCCGCGGCACGGGTCTGGCCTGGCCCCCGGGGGTCCACTCCCTCTCGCACGTGGCGCTCCCCTTTTCGCCCGAGGATCCCATCTACGGCAACGCCCCCAGCCCCGACCGCGAAGGCGCCACCTACCAGATCGGCAACGTGGTCCTGCGCGGCGAGCGCGGCGTCCTGCGCATTCCGGAATCCGAGCAGCTCCGGCTCCGCTGGAATCCCTTCTACCCCTGGCTTGAGGAGCGCGTCGCCGCCTTCGTCCAATGCCGCTCCCACCCGCCCCGAGGGGGCGGCCCGGAGGGCGCCGCCGACTAGGCGTGGAGCACACAGAGCACTGTCGGCGCTGCGCTTGGAAAAAAAGCAAAGCGCGCGATCGTCAGGATACTTCAGTCGACGGCCTGATCGGGAGAAGGACCTCCTTTACCGAGTGCCACCGGGCGCAGCGCGCCCCCACCGAACCCGCCCGCCAATTTTTCCGCCTCACGAGGCTGGCGAATCGGACGAAACGCGCTACCCTTCTCGCTCCCCGGCCTCCGGATTCCACGCATGAAAGCCACTCGATACCAGACCGATACCGCAGACCCCACGCAATTCGCGCCGGGTCAGCGCTGGGTCAGCGAGACCCAGGCGGAATACGGGCTGGCCCTGATCGTGTCGGCCAACCTCACCCACGTGCAGGTCTTCTATCCCGCCGTCGGCGAAACCCTCACCTACGCCGCCCGCAACGCGCCCCTGCGGCGGGTCGCCTTCGAGGCGGGCGACACGGTGCGCGACCAGGCCGGCAACGCCTTCGTCGTCGCCGAGGTGCGCGAGGTCGAGAAGCGGCTCATCTACGTCGATGGCGAGGGCAACGAGCTGCCCGAGAGCCAGCTCAGCGACACGATGAACACGCAGCGGCCCGAGCAGCGCCTCCTCTCGGGCGTGAGCGACGACCCCAGGCTCTGGGCGCTGCGCCAGTGGGCCATCCGCGCCCAGCACGAGGCGCGCGCCAGCGAGGTGCGCGGGCTCGTCGGCGGGCGCATTTCCCTGATCCCGCACCAGCTCTTCATCGCCGAAGAGGTGGCGAACCGCGCCGCGCCGCGCGTCCTCCTCGCCGACGAGGTCGGCCTCGGCAAGACGATCGAGGCCTGCCTCGTCCTCCACCGCCTCCACCTCTGCGGGCGCGCCTCGCGCGTCCTCATTCTCGTGCCCGACGCGCTCGTCAACCAGTGGTTCGTCGAGCTCTACCGTCGCTTCTCCCTGTCCTTCGCGATCCACGACGAGGAGCGGGCGCGGTCCATCGAAGAGGGGGCCAAGGCCGCGGACGCCCCCGGCGAGGGACCGGCCAATCCTTTCTTCGACGACCAGCTCGTCCTCTGCGCGACCTCGTGGATCGCGACGAACCCCGTCCGCGCCGCCCAGGCCGCCGCCGGGGAGTGGGATCTGCTGGTGGTCGACGAGGCCCACCACCTCGAATGGAGCCTGGAGTCCTCGAGTCCCGCCTACGACGCGGTCGAGGCGATCGCGAAGGAATCGACGGGCCTCCTCCTGCTGACCGCCACCCCCGAGCAGCTCGGGCGCGAGGGCCACTTCGCCCGCCTCCGGCTGCTCGATCCGGCCCGCTTCTCCGATCTCGACGAGTTCGTCCGCGAATCGGAAAAATACCGCGCCATTTCCGATCTCGCCGACCGGCTCAACGGCAGCGCCAAGCTGCGGGTCAAGGACCTCAAGGCCATCGCCCAGCTCCTCGGCGAGGAGAGCTCCGCTCGCCTCAAGGAAGATCCCACCCCGGCCCGCCGCGCCGCCGCGCGCCGCGCCCTGATCGACCTGCACGGCCCCGGCCGCGTCCTCTTCCGCAACCGGCGCCTCGTCCTCGACACCTTCCCCCAGCGCATCGCCCACCTTTCTCCCCTCGCCTGTTCCGAAGAGGAAAGCTTCGCCGCCAAGCTCGACTGGCTCGCCGACCTCCTCCGCAAGCATCCCGAGGAGAAATTCCTCCTCATCACCCACGCCCGCGAGACCGTCGAGGCGATCGAGGAGGCCCTGCGCGTGCGCATCGCGGCGAGCGCCGCCGTCTTCCACGAGGGCCTCACCCTGCTGCAGCGGGACAAGAACGCGGCCTGGTTCGCCGACGAGGAGGCGGGGGCGAGGCTCCTCGTCTGCTCCGAAATCGGATCCGAGGGACGCAACTTCCAATTCGCCCACCATCTCGTGCTCTTCGACCTGCCCGACGATCCCGGACTGCTGGAGCAGCGCATCGGCCGCCTCGACCGCATCGGGCAGACCGGCGACGTCCACATCCACGTTCCCTTCGTCGAGGGCAGCGCCGAGGAGCTGATGGCGCTCTGGTACCACCGCGGCCTCGGCGCTTTCGAGCAGACCCTGCACGGGGCCGGAGCGATCCACCGCGAGTTCCGCGAAGAGCTGCTGCGCCTCGCCGCAGCCGACCCGGTCGAGCGCGAGAGCGAACTCGTCGCCTTCCTCGACCGCACCCGCAGCTTCAAGAAGGCCCTCGACGCGGAACTCGAACAAGGCCGCGACCATCTCCTCGAGATGAGCTCCTTCGACCGGGACCAAGGCCAGGCCCTCGTCTCCCAGATCGAGGACATCGACGAGGACACCCGCCTCGAGGAGCTCATGCTGAAGGTCTTCGACCACTTCGGGGTCACCGTCGACGACCTCGGCGACCGCAGCTACGTCCTGCTGCCGGAACACCTCTTCTCCGCCGAGACCTTCCCCGGCCTGCCCGAGGACGGGCTCTCGGTGACCTTCGACCGCGACCTCGCCCTCGCCCGCGAGGACCTCGTCTTCCTGACGCAGGACCACCACCTCGTCACCGGCGCGCTGGAGAGCCTCGTCGCCACCGATCACGGCAACGCCGCCTTCTTCCGGCTGGAGAACGCCGGCGAACAGCTTCTGATGGTCGAGACCGTGTGCGTGCTCGAGTGCATCGCCCCCGAGCGTCTCCACGCCGAGCGCTTCCTGCCCTCCAAGCCGGTCCGCACCATCGTCGACCAGAAGGGGCGCAACCGCACCGACGACTTCGACCTCGAGCGGATCCGCCGCGACGGCCGCCCCGGCCCTTCGCTTTTCCTTCGGGAAAAGGCGCGCGCCCTCCGCGCCACCGTGCCCCCTCTGCTCGAAGTGGCGCAGAAGGAATCCGAGACCGTCGCCGCGCAGATCCGCGAAGCCGCCATCGAGCGGATGGAGGAAGCCGTCGGCGGCGAGATCGAGCGCCTTCTCCAACTCCGCGAGATGGGCCACCCGGTGCGCGACGAGGAAATCGCCATCATGGAGGCCGACCGCGAGGAGCTGCGGCGCCATCTCGCCGAGACGCCGCTCCGGGTGGACTCGGTCCGCCTCATCGTCGCGATGAACTAGGACCCGGCGCGGCGGACGCGCCCCGCATCTCCCTCCCCGAATCCGAATGACCCGTCCCGCCAAAGGTCTGCGCAAACGGACCCGGCGACAACGCCGCAGCGCGGCGCCCGCGGAGGCGCGGCCCGGCCTGCTTTCCCGACCCCTCGTCCGTTTCGCCGTCGTCCTCGCCCTCTGCGCCGCCTGCGGGGCGCTGCTCATCGCCGCCCTCGTGCTCTTCCAATACGACCGGCAGGCGGCCCGCTACGACCTCGACGCGGTCGGGCGCCTGCCCCTGCCATCGACCGTCAGCGACGCCGCCGGCGGGCTCGTCGGCTATCTCCACGGCGAAAACGTGGGCCGCGCCGTGCCTCTGGAGCAGGTTTCGCCCCATTTCCTCGAGGCTCTGGTGGCCCGCGAGGACTCGCGCTTCCGCAAGCACAACGGCATCGACCGCCGCGGCGTCCTCCGCGCCTGGGTGCGGAACCTGCGGGCGAAGCGAACCATCCAGGGCGGCAGCACCCTGACGATGCAGCTCACCCGCATGACCTACGGCCTGACCGGGCGCAACATGCAGCGCAAGCTCCTCGAGATGGCCATCGCCCGGCGCATCGAGAGACGCTACAGCAAGGACGAGATCCTGACCCACTACATCAACCGCGTCTTCCTCGGCACCGGGATGAACGGGATCGAGCAGGCCGCGCAGGGCTATTTCGGCAAGCCCGCCGCCGACCTCACCCCGCCCGAGGCGGCAATGCTCGCCGGCGTGATCCGGGCGCCGAACGGGTTCTCCCCCTTCCGCCACTACGAAGCGGCCCTGCGCGAAATGCGCGGCACCCTGCGGCGCATGGCCGACGAGGGGATGATCACGCGCGCCGAAGCCGCCGCCTACTCCGAAGAGCGCCCCGCCGTGCTCCCGCAGGAACGCTGGCTCGCCATGCTGCGGCAGGAATCGAAGATCTCCGAACCGACCTACCTCCTGCGCCTCGTCGAGGAGCGGGTGCGCGAGCTGCTGCCCTCCTACGTCGGGATCGGGGGGCTCTCCATCCGCACGACCTTCGACCTGCGGCTCCAGGAGGCCGCCGAGGCAGCGATGGCCCGCCAGCTTTCCGCCATCGAGGAACGCCCCGGATACGCCCATCCGCGCTACGCCGCGCACCGCTCCGGCGAGCCCGCCTACCTCCAGGGCGCGTCCGTCGTGCTCGAAAACTACACCGGGGCCATCCGCGCCCTCGTCGGGGGCCGCAGCTTCGCCCACAGCGAGTTCAACCGTGCCACCCGGGCGGAGCGGCCGATGGGCTCGGTCTTCAAACCCCTCGTCTACGGCGCCGCCTTCGAGCACGGGCTCTTTCCCGGGATGCTCGTGAGCGACGCCGCCATCGAACCCGGCGAGATCCCGTGGGACCGCACCGGCTGGAGCCCGCAGAACGCCGACGGCGTCTTCGGCGGACTCCTCACCGTCGAGGCCGGTCTCGTCCAGTCGCGCAACACCATGACAGTGCGGATCGGCGAGTGGGCCGGAATCGACCGCGTCGTCGCGATGATGCAGCACGCCGGTCTCGGCGAAACGGAACGGGCCAGCCCCGCGCCGCCCCTCTACATCGGGACCGTCGGCGCCAACGTGCGCGACCTCACCAGCGCCTACAGCGCCTTCGCCACCGGCGGGGTGCGCCACCATCCCTTCTTCCTCGAATCGGTCACCGACCGGGACGGACGGGTGCTCTACCAGCACGAAGACGAGAACTACCGCGTGCTCTCCCCCGGCGCCGCCTGGCTGACCTCGAAGGTGCTGAAGAAGGTCGTCGCCGACGGCGGCACCGGCGCCGGGCTGCGCCAGCTCGGCTTCGCCGCCCCTGCCGGAGGCAAGACCGGCACGACCAACGACTTCCGCGACGCCTGGTTCGTCGGCTACACCAGCCGCCTTTCCTGCGGCGTCTGGATCGGCCTCGACCGGCCCGCCCGCATCACCGAAGATGCCTACGGCGGACGCATCGCCGTGCCCGTGTGGCACGAGCTGATGAGCAAGGCCGAGGGCATCGGCTACGAGTTCGGCGACTTCCCCGAGCCCGGCGAAGTCATCGCGATGGAGCTCTGCCGCAGCACCGGACTGCTGCCCGGCGAAGTCTGCGCCGCCCTCGACACCGTCTACGTCGAGGAGGTTCCCTACGACCTCATCCCCCGCAAGTTCTGCGGCGGGCATTGATCCCGCCGCCACCGCTGCCCCCCATGAAGACCGAACCCGAGGACGACGCCGCCGAGGACTACCGCCCCTTCGCCACCTTCGCCTTCGTCTGGGCGGCGACGACTCTCGTCCACCAGCTCGCCTTCACCTTCTGGACCGAGAGCTGGCCGGGATGGCTGCTCGTATTCGCCGCCGTCGCCCTCGTCCACCGTCCGGACTGCCTCCTGCGCTTCGCCTTCCTCGCCGCCGCTTCGCTCGTCCACCTCTGGGAGAAGATGCCTTTCGTTCCCAACCACATCCTCTACGAGGGCATGCTCCACCTCCTTCTCCTCCTCGGCGTCGCCGGACCTCTCGCGGCGGCTCTCCGGGCCGAGGGCGGAAAACTCGCCCCGAGCTGGGGGCCACGCCTGCCTCTCGCCCTCGCCGCCGTCGCGGTGAAGGCGGTCTACCTCCTCGTTCCCGGCATCCCCCAAGGCTACCTCGCCGGTGCCCTCACCACCCTTTTCCTCATCGTCGCCGTGACCCGGCTCCTCAATGCGCCCGCAAGTCTCGGCGGCGGAGGGGCCTACCTCGCCCGCGTCGCCACTCCGATGAGGGCGAGCGTCGTCGCGATGTACGTCTGGGCCGTGGTGCAGAAGCTCAACCGCGACTACTTCGATCCCGAGATCTCCTGCGCCGCGCAGCTCCACACCGAGATCGCCTCCTACTTCGGAGGCCTCGTTCCGACCGCTCCGTGGGCGCTCGCCGCCGCCGCTCCCGGCTCCCTCGCCTTCGAACTCGGCATCCCCCTGCTCCTCTGCTTCCGCCGCACCCGCTACGCGGGATTCGCCGCCGCCGTGTTCTTCCACCTCTGGCTCTCGATCCACCCTGCGGCGGGGATCTACAGCTTCACCTCGCTCATCCTCGCGCTGCTGCTCTTCTTCCTGCCGCCGAACTGGGGACGCCAGCTCCAGGCGCTGTGGGACGCACAGCTTCGCCGACTCGGTCGCGGGGACATGGAGAAGGGCCGCGCCCTCGCCCGCCGCTCGATCGTCGCGGTTTTCTTCGGCACCCTCGTGGCCCAGGGCTCTCTATACCTGGCCATCGGACGCAGCTACGAGGTCTTCGGCATCGCCAACCGGATCGGCTTTTTCTCCTTCTTCGCGTGGGGATGCTGGCTCGGCGGCTGCTATCTCGTCGCGGGCTGGCGGGCGGGAAGAAAGAGCGAGCCGCTCGCAGGCCACGCCGTCGCCACGCCCGCCTGGGCGGGGTTCGCGGTGGTGCTCCTCAACGGGCTCTGGCCCTGGCTCGGCGGGCGCACCCAGACCTCGTTCTCGATGTACAGCAACCTTCGGTCCGAGGGCGCGGGCAACCATCTTTTCCTCAAGCGGATCGATCTCTTCGACCTGCAAAGCGACTTCGTCGAGGTCCTCGACTCCGTGCCGAGCCTTCTCGATCCCGACCAGCGCCCCCGCGGCATCGCCCAGTTCGCCCACCCTGGAAACAGCGTCCTCGCGTGGTTCGAATTCCGCCGTCTCCTCGGCGAAACGGAAGGCGACTTCGAGGTCACCTACCGGCGCGGCGGCGAGGAGGCCACGCTGGGGCGGCGCGATGGAGAGGTCTTCGGCGACCCCGAGGCCTTCGTTCCTCCGGGCTACCTCGGACGCAAGCTGATCTGGCTGCGCCGCCTCGAGACCCTCGAGGGCCCGATGCGCTGCACCCATTGAACGGCCTTGGCCTTCGCGCCCGTCGCTACAGGCCTCCCCGCAGCTCCTCGGCCCGCTTCACCCGCGAGACGCCCAGCATGTAGGCGGCCTTGCGGAGGGAGACGCGGTGTTTCAGGTGCAGCTCGTGGACGTCGCGGTAGGCCCCGAGGAGCTTTTCGGCGAGCCGCTCGTTGACCTCCTCCTCCTTCCAGAAGAGCTGCTTGAGGTTCTGCACCCACTCGAAATAGGAGACGGTGACCCCGCCCGCGTTGGCGAGGATGTCGGGCACGACGGTGACGCCGCGGGATTCGAAGACCGCGTCGGCCTCGGGCGTGGTCGGCAGGTTGGCCCCCTCGACGATGAACTCCGCCTGCACCGAGCCGGCGTTTTCGCCCGTCAGAACGCCCTCGATCGCGGCCGGCACGAGCAGGTCGCAGGGCTTGGCGAGCAATTCATCGACCGGGACGAGGTCGGCCTCGGGATAGCCCTGGAGCGACCGGGTCGCGCCGAGGTGCGAGACGACCGATTCGACCGAGAATCCGTTTTCGCTGTAGATGGCGCCGTCGATGTCGGCGACGCCGACCAGCACCGCTCCCTCGGCCTCCAGAAGACGGGCCGCGTTGCTGCCCACGTTGCCGAAGCCCTGCACGATGAAGCGGACGCCCTGCAAGGACCGACCCGCCGTTTCGAAGGCGGCTTTGGCCACGATCATGACACCGCGTCCGGTCGCGGCCTCGCGTCCGAGCGAACCGCCCATCTCGACGGGCTTGCCGGTGATCACGGCGGGAGAGTAGCCGTAGCGCCGGCTGTATTCGTCCATCATCCATGCGGCCACCTGGGCGTTGGTGCCCATGTCGGGGCCGGGTACGTCGCGATGGGGACCGAGGATCGCGTGCATGCGCGAGGCGAAGCCGCGCGACACCGCCTCCAGCTCGAGCGGCGAGAGCGTGCGGGGATCGCAGGTCACGCCGCCCTTTCCTCCGCCGTAGGGCAAGTTCACGATCGCGGTCTTCCACGACATCGCTTCGGCGAGGGCCCGCACCTCGTCGAGATCGACGAGGGGGCTGAAACGGATGCCGCCCTTGAAGGGCCCCCGCGCTCCGTTGTGCTGGACACGGTAGCCGGTGAAGACGCGGCGGCTCCCGTCGTCCATGCGCACGGGGTAGTTCGTCTGCATCTCGCGGAAGGGCAGATGGAGGATGCGGGCGGTCTCCTCGCTGTAGCCGAGAAGGGCGACGGCGTCTTCGAAATTCTGGCGGATGATCTGGTAGGCGCTGGTCTTGGGGCTCATGGGGATGGGTGAGTCGATGGCGCAGGATGGCGCGATGGCGCGGGGAAAGCCGCCCCGATTGGACCGACAAACGCCCGCTTCGTTCGGAATTCCTCCGTTTTGACCTACCGCATACCTTGTTGCATCTCCTACCGCAACCGCATTCTCACCCGGTCCACGGCGCCGGGGGCGAGCACAGAACGCGCCACCATCGTGCCGTTGTAGCGAGCCCGCTGCCGCGGGTTCCGGATGCGGAGACGCACCTCGTAGATCGCCGTTCCGCCCGGCTCCACCTCGGGCGTGCGGTAGCGGCCCGTGACGATGAGACCGGTCCGGTTGCCACGATTCGGCCAGGTTTCGAAATAGACGATAGGGTGGCGCCGGTTGCCGCGGGTGCCGCTCAGGGTCGAGGCGTCGTCGCGCCTTTCCGCCATGTTCTGCCAGAAGATGCCGTAATCGACGCGCCGCGCACGCCGGGGCGCCCGCGCCACGACCGTCTGGCGGCGCCCGGTCGGATCGACGATCCCGACGCCGCGATAGCCGCGTCGGGGGGCCCGGATGGCGAGGTCGGGCTGGACCCGGTTGTCGGCCGGATGGGTAAAGACGCGGGGATCGCGCGACTCCAGGCGGGCCCGCGTGCGATGGCCCGCGAGGACGACGTGTGCGGCGGAGGTGAGCCCCTCCGCTCCCTCGCCCCCCGGCCCCGGCCCGCCGATGCGGGTCAGGGAGAGATCATCGACGAGCAGCGCGCCGGTGTCGCCGTTGTAGAGCCAGGCCGAGACGGAGGCCGTAGCGGCGGGAGCCGTGGCGAAGACCTCGAAGGGCGCATAGGCTCCCGAAGGATCAAGCACCGTCGCGGCACCGCCGAGTTCGACGCCGTTGCGGTCGCGGAAGAGGAGTCCCGCCTCGCGCAGTCCCCGCCCTCCGGCGGTGCGGTAGAAACCGGCGAAGCGGTAGCTGGATCCGGCCGTGGCCGGGCGGCTCGCGGCGATGCCCGAGCCCGCGCCGACGCGGGCGGCATGGGCGCCCGAGCGGGCCCCTCCCACGATGTCGACGGTCCCCGCCGCGCTCCACGGGGCGAGGTCGCCGCCTTCGAAGCCGGTGTCGGGATGCGGCGGCGCGACCGGGGGATCGTCGGGCACGTAGACGAGGCCGATGTCGTCGATGGTCACCGAGCCGCCCGCGCCGTTGCGGACCCACACGGTGATGTGGCGCACGCCGTCGGGAACGTCGGCGAAGAAGAAGAAGTCGCGGTAGCCGGGAGAGGGCGAGAGCGCCACCTTGCGCTCCTTGACGAGGTCGGCCTCGGGGCTCCAGAAGGAAAGGCCCGCCTCCGCCGCGGTCGGATCGCCCTCGGTGAAGTAGGCCCCGGTCAGGACCACCCGCGTTCCCGGCAGGATCGACCGGGCGAAGATGACCGAGGATTCCGGCCCGACCCTCGCGGCGCCCTGACCCGACTGCGCCGCCGACGACACGGTGACGTCGTTGACTGGGTACCAGTAGAGCAGCCCGCGCTCGAAGTCGCCGTTTTCCGTGAGAGGTCCGCCCGGCGGATCTCCGTCGCCGCCGGTCGCGAAGTGCAGGTCGTCGAGCAGCACCGCCCCGCCCGCAGGCCCGACCAGCGAGACCGTCGCAGCGACGGCCTCGGGCGGCGAGGTGACGCTGGCTTGGAAAGAATCGAAGAACGCCCCCGTCGGCAG
>SLGN01000161.1 GCA_007123695.1 Verrucomicrobiales bacterium | reverse complement strand
GGGCGGGGAGGATGCGCCGGACGCGCCGTTCCCAGAAATCGGCCATGCGGAAGGTGCCCGCGCGGATTTCCGCGATCACGAGCGAGCCGATGAGGTAGCCCGAGATGACGAAGAAAACGTCCACCCCGACGTAGCCGCCGGGACATCCGAGCCCGGCGTGGTAGAGGACCACGGGCAGCACCGCGAGGGCGCGCAGGCCGTCGATGTCGCGCCGGTAGGGTATGGTGCCGCGGGCCTGGCTCATGCGGGCTGGCGGTCCCCCTTCGGACGCCGGCGGGCGCTTCGGAGCGGCGCTCCGCTCACCTCGGCGGCAGCCCCGCGAGCATGCGGTCGAATCCCTTGACCGCCTCCTCTTCGTTGAGGATGTGGCCGTTGTATTCGACCTTGCCGGAGCGGTCGATGATGACCCACCAAGGCGTGCCGGCGGGAAGGTACTTCATGCTGACGCTCTCGGTCCCGGCGAGCTTCGGCGGCAGCTTGGGGCTGTGGCCGAAGGGGATGGAGAGCCCGAAGTTGTCCGCGACGACTTGCAGCTTGTCGGCGGAGTTGTCGAGGAACTCCTGGAAGGTCGTCTGGATGGCGAGGAAGACGATGCCGTCCTGTCCCTCGTAGTGCTCCACGAGGTTCTTGAGCACGGGCATCTCGCGCTCCTGCGAGGCCCGGCATTTGTATTGGAAGAAGAGCATCACCACGATCTTGTCGGGATAGTCGGTGATCTCGACGCGCTCCTTGCCGGGGGGCAGTTGGATCCAAGTGTCCACCTCGAGCAGCGGGGCCTCCCTGCCCTGGATGCCCTCGAGAGGCAGTTGCTTCTCTTCCTTTTCGGGATTCTGGGCGAGCAGGGCCGGAGCGAGGAGCGAGGCGGCGAGCAGGACGGGGAAGGCAGGGCGTTTCATCGGGGATCGGGTTTCCGTGGAATTGGGAAGCCAGGGCTGACCAAGGGAAATGGAGCATAAGATTGCGTCCTTGCGGGAAAAATTTTGCCCCCGTAGAGTGACGAAACCCGGATTCCCCGGATCCTCCGCGATGAGCCATCCCCACCCCGACCCCTTCCGAGACGCGCGCGCCGAGGCGCCGACGATGCGGTGCCCCTTCCGTGGCGAACCCATCACGATGCTGCTGCGGCACGGCGACGTGCGGCAGGCGGCAAAGGACTGGCGGACCTTCAGCTCGGACGCCCCTTTCCGCGTGCCGGTGCCGTCGGAGGAGGACGTGCGCACCATGCGCCAACTGCCCATCGAGACCGATCCGCCGGAGCACACCGAATACCGGGCCATCGTCGAGCCTTTCTTCAAGCGGGCCAAGGATCCCGCCATGGTCGCGCGGGTCGAGTCCCTCGTCGACGGGCTGCTCGACGAGGCGCTCGCCCGCGAGAGCGTCGAGATCGTCCACGACTTCGCCCTGCCGCTGCAGTCGCACGCGCTCACCTACCTGCTGAACGTGCCCGAGAGCGAGGCCGCGACCTGGATCGGCTGGGGCATCCATGTCTTCCGCGTGCGCGACGGGATCAAGCCGGGCACCGAGCTCGAGGCCTACCTCCACCGCCAGTTCGACCGCGCCGAGACCGAGCCGGGCGAGGACTTCTTCAGCGCTCTCGTCTCGGCGGAGTTCCGCGGTCGCCGCCTCACCCGCAACGAGGCCATGGGCTTCGCCAACCTCGCCTTCGCCGGCGGCCGCGACACCGTCATCCACACCGTCTCGAACATCTTCGGCTACCTCGCGGAGCGCCCCGAAGCGCTCGACTACCTGCGCGAGGATCCCGGCCGCGCCGTCCACGCGGGCGAGGAGTTCTTCCGCGTCTACATCCCCCTGACCCACATCGGGCGGGTCTGCCCGGCGGACACAGAGGTGGGCGGCGCGACGGTTCCGGCGGGCGAACGCATCTCCCTCTGCTGGGCCTCGGCCAACCGCGACGAGACGGTGTTCGACTCGCCCGAAGAGATCCGCCTCGACCGCAAGCCGAATCCGCATCTCGCCTTCGGCTTCGGCACGCACCTCTGCCTCGGGGCCGCGCACGCGAGGCTGCTGGTGCGGACCCTGCTCCAGAAGCTCGCCGCCCGCGTCGCCTCGGTCGAAATCCTCTCGACCGAAGAACGCGTCGAGCGCGAGGAGAAATACGAACGGGTCGTCGGCTACGACCGCCTCGAGGCGAGGCTCGCGCCGCGCTGAGAACCCGGCGACGTCACCGGGGAACGCACCGCCTTTCCTCAGGAATGCGGCGGATCGGTCCGGTCCGCAGGCGCGGCGGAAATGTCCGGGGCCGGCTCCTTGGATTTGCCTTCGTCGGACTTTTCCGAAGCGGGATCCTTCTCCGCCGGAGGCTCGGGCTTGTCGGCGCAGGCCGTCGCCCCGAAGGCCGGGGCCGCCAGCACGGTGAGGCCGGCGGCGGCGGCGGCCCGCTGCAAAAGCGACTGCTTGCGCTTCTTCTCGGTGTCGCCGAAACGGGCGCGGCGGATCTTGAGCGAGTTCTGCTCGTGGATGCGGTAGACGACGTTGCGGACTTCGTCGTCGCGGAAGAACTTGCCGCCGGCGAGGTGGACGCGATACCAAAGGTGGTAGTCGTCGGCGCCGAGACCGATGGCGCGCTCCTGGTAGTTGCCCGCCTTGCGTGCAATCTCGGCGCGGATCAGCACGGAGGAATGCGGCAGCATGTTGTCGTCGGAATTGCCGGTGAACATGGTCTCGACGCCCTTGTTCGGCCAATGGAGGCGCGGGGTGATCTCGCCGTTCTCGTGGGTCAGGAGGAGGCAGCCGTAAACGTCGGTCTTTTTCAGCTCGAGCATGTGGACGGCCCGCTCCAGATAGGTCGGCATGAGCTGGTCGTCGTAGTCGAGCGGCTTGTAGAACTCGGTGTCGCACTCGGCCACGGCCTGGCGGTGCAGCCAACTGCAATGCTCGATGTCGGGAGAGAGGCCGGTGCAGATCAGAGGCAGGCCGTAGCGCGCCGCGAGCGGCTCGGCGAAGGACCAGGGGCCGTCGACGAGCAGCTTCACCTTGAATTTCTTGTAGGTCTGGTTGGCGAGGCTGGCGACGGCGTCGTCGAGCTTCGACACGTCGGTGCCCTGGTGGATGCGCAGGCCGACGGTGACGCGGGCCTCGGGATGCGAGAGCGAGGTGCCGGTCATTTCCCCGAGGATGCGGGCGTGGGCGGTGGCGTAGTTCGCCCCGAGGGAAAGCTCGGCGGCGGCGGCGAGGCAATCGACCGAGGAAAGCGCCGCCGCCTTGAGGAGGGCGCCGTGGGCGGTCTTGGCGAGCTTTTTCGGATTCGCGTTCCAGTCGATGAGCTGGCCGTTGCGTCCGTTCCTGATGAAGTCGGCGATGCCGCAGGTCTTCGTCACGACCACGGGGATGCCGCAGCTGAGCGCCTCGGCGGCGGTGAGGAGGAAGCCTTCCTTCTCGCTGTTTCCGAGCAGCACGTGGCAGCCCTCGAGGCGGTGGCGGTATTCGAAGGGATTGAAGTCGAGCGGGCGCAGGTCGAGGCGGTCGGCCACGCCGAGCTTGGCGGCGAGCTCCTTGACCCGGGCGAGGGTCTCGGCCTGGACGCGCTGGGTGTAGGCCAGGCCCGCCGTGTCCGCCCCGGTCCAGGCGCGGACGACGATGCGGGGGTCCAGGGCGAGCAGGTAGGGCAGGGAGAGGATGCCCTTCGACTCGAGGGGGCGGCCCATCCAGCCGACGACGAGGCGGCCCTTGGGATCGTAGGCGCCCTTGGCCGAGGCGAATTCGGAGACCGGCGGGGTCAGCACCCCGGCGACGCGGTGGTTCTTCTCCTTGGCCCAGCCGGCGTAGCGGTCGAGCACCTTTTGCGAAACGCCGGCCACGGTCATGCCGCGGAGGTGGTCGTAGGCCCGGTCGATGAAGCGCCAGCCCGCTTCGTCCCAGGAATGGAGCACCAGCGAGGTGGGGCGCTGCGGCAGGCCGGAAAGGTCGCCGTAGCTCAGGAAATAGGCCGAGGGATCGACCGGGGCCTCGCGGGTGACCTCGCCGCAGGTGAATCCGCTTTTCTCCGCCGCGTCGAGCAGAGGCATGTCGTCGCTCTGCGAGTAGAGCGTGGTCCGCTCGCGGACCCACTCGGGCAGGGCCATGATGTAGCGCAGCACAGCCGTCTGAGCCCCGCCGAGGGCGAGGTTGTGGGTCACGAAACAGGGATTGACGCCGGGGAGGTGGTATTTGGAAGCCATGTCAAAAAAGGTGTCGCCGCCGAGTCAACAGGGTTGGGTCCGGGACCGAACCCTGTTGGATGAGAGCGCGGGGGCGGAGACGGCCCGCAGACCCTCCCGTTTCCCGCTTGCTCCATTTTAGGAACGTCCGGCGAGGGGAAACGTTCGCCCCCACCATCCCTTT
>SLGN01000499.1 GCA_007123695.1 Verrucomicrobiales bacterium | reverse complement strand
TCGTAAGGGTCTCGGATGTTCCTCATGGCGCGAATTGACCTGCCGAAAATAGAGAATTTTTATTGACCTTCAAGCGCTCTTAGTTTTTGCGCCCACATCCGTTCGGTGATCCCGCCTCCGTCGGAGACGACCGACCCGACCAGCGCCATCGCACGTGTGCCTCCACCGCTGGCGTTGCCAGAGGCGGGCGTCGCGCTCAGAGCCGGGTCCAGACCCGCCAGCGTCATTGGATACGTCTGCCGGAGCAGCCCGCTGGAGCCGTTATAGGAACCTCCCGTGGTGCGACCGGTGACACGCACCTTGGCTCCCGCGTCGAGGGAGAGCCCGGCGAGTTCCCAGTCCGCGGTGGTTTCCATCCGCATCCCGGCGCCCAGCAGGCTCCAAGTCGCCCCGTTGTCGAGGCTCTGCTCGAAGACGACGTCGCCGACTTCGGGAGCGGTTCCCCCGCGGCTCCACCGCACCCGCGTGGCGTCGGGGATGGCCAAGCTCTGCGATGCCGGATCGTTGACCAAGCGGGCGATGCGGTTGCACGCCACCCCGCCCACGTTGGTGAAGTTGCCCCCGATCAGCACCTCGCCATCGGCCTGCACCGCGAGTCCGAAGACGGTGCCGTTCGCATCGGGATTGAAGCCGGTGTCGAGGCTGCCGTCGGCGTGGAGCCGGGCGATGCGGTTGCGTGCCACCCCGCCCAAGGTGGTGAAGGCGCCCCCGATGATCACCTTCCCATCGGTCTGTACCGCCAAGCTCAAGACCTGGCCGTTCGCATCGGGATCGAAGCCGGTATCGAGGCTGCCGTCGGGGTTCAGGCGGGCGATGCGGTTGCGCGAAATCCCGCCCATTTGACCGAAAAAGCCCCCGACGAGCAACTTGCCATCGGACTGCACAGCGAGACTTAAGACCGTGCCGCTCGAACTGGGATTGAAGCCGGTGTCGAGGCTTCCGTCGGCATGGAGCCGGGCGATGCGGTTGCGCGTCACCCCGCTTACGGATGCGAAGCCGCCCACAATGATTACCTTGCCATCGGTCTGCACCGCGAGGCCGTAGACCAAGCTGTTCGCATCGGGATCGAAGCCGGTGTCGAGGCTTCCGTCGGCATGGAGACGGGCGACGCGGTTGCGCGAAACCCCGCCCACGCTGGTGAAATGCCCCCCGATGAGCACCCTGCCGTCGGCCTGCACCGCGAGGCTGCGGACAATGTCGTTCGCATCGGGATCGAAGCCGGTATCGAGGCTGCCGTCGGGGTTCAGCCGGGCGATGCGGCTGCGAGCCACCCCGCCCACGCTGGTGAAATGCCCCCCGATGAGCACCCTGCCGTCGGCCTGCACCGCGAGGCTGCGGACAATGTCGTTCGCATCAGGATCGAAGCCGGTGTCGAGACTGCCGTCGGGGTTGAGCCGGGCGATGCGGTTGCGCTCCACCCCGCCCACGCTGGTGAAGTTGCCCCCGATGAGCACCTTGCCATCGGCCTGCACCGCGAGACCGTAGACCTGGCCGTTGGCATCGGGATCGAAGCCGGTGTCGAGGTCACCTGGGGTAGTCCCCGGGGCGGAAGCGGTGAAAGTGCCCACGATCGAATAACTCGTTCCCTCGCTGTTGATCGCATAAGCTTTGAAACTGTAGACAGTCCCCTGCGTCAGGCCCGTGATTCCCACCGTGAATACCCCCGTGTTCCCGCCGGCCGTCACCTTCGTCACGCCATTGCCGCCAATGAGGGGATCGGAGTTGGTGGCGGTTGTGCAGTAAACCACCCCGCGCTCGGTAATTGTCGCTCCACCATCGCTGGTCACATCCCCACCCAAGGTTGCGCCGGTTGAATTGATCGAGGTGGCCGTCGGCGTGGTCACCGTAGGGGTGGCACCTTGTACCGGAACGATGTATCCAAACCCCACCGTGGCGAGGATCAGCCATGGTAGAACGAGCAAGGGCGGCAGATGGACGAGGCGCGGAGCGTTCATGCAAGCAAGGCAACTATCGGGGCTCGACGGTTCGGTGGTCGCTTTGTCTATCGTGTTCCTGCGACGGATACGCAAAGAACAACGGCAACACGGGAGAGATCCACGGGCTCGGGCGTGGGGCGCACAGTCCCCTCTACCGAGATTGCGGCGCGAACGAACGGATCGAATGGTCGTCTCCTCATGGCGGGACAAATATCATTACAGAACGGCAATGCACGGGGAGGCCACCAGCCGCAGGATTCGGTGCATGCGCTCCGAGTTATTGCGCAGATGGGTATTGGGTGACGTCTCAAACTTTCAGGGTCCGTTCCTGCGTGAGATCGTCAAGGGCAAATTCGAGAGCAGGATGGCCGATTGGCGGCAATGACCCAATGGAACCACAGAATTTGCTCGCACGACCAACCCTGTCTATTCCGCGCCCCAACCCGATTGGGGCCGCCTCCGCCAACCGAGCCGGGAGATCCGCGACTCGTCTACGGAGGAAATCCCGTGCCGCTCGGCGGGGCGGCGGTTCAGTGGGGGCCGTCTGCGAGGGGTGCTTCGGCGGGCTCGGGCGCCCCGATGGCGTGAAGGATCCAGGCGGCGTTGCGCGCTGCGGCGCCGGCGTGGCGGGCCATGGCGGTGGCGCCCGCCCTGGCCATGGCGCGGCCCGCAGCGGGATCGCGGAGGAGCTCCCGGAGCGCTTGCGGGAGCTGCCCCGCATCGGCGACTTGCCGGAGTCCACCGGCTTCGACGAGTTCGGCGACGACTTCGGCGAAGTTCTCCATGCGGGGTCCGACGACGACGGGGCGGTCGGCGAGGATGGGCTCGACCGGGTTCTGCCCGCCGCTTCCGTGGAAGCTCTTCCCGACGACGACGAGTTCGGCGAGCGCGAACCAGGCCCGCAGCTCTCCGGTGGTGTCGGCGATCCAGACGCGGGTGCGTGGGCCGGGCGTGTCCGTTGCGCCGCGCCAGGTTCCGGCCCGCAGCACCGGATCGAAGCCTTCGGCGTGGAGCCGGGCCGCGATCTCGGGCCCGCGTTCGGCGTGCCGGGGCACGAGGACCAGCTCGATCTCGGGAAAGTCCGCCCGCAGCTCCCGGGCGAGCCCGGCGAGCAGGAGTTCCTCGCCATCGTGGGTGCTTGCGCCGAGGAGGAGGCGGCGGCCTTCGGGCAGGCCGGTGGCGGAGAGCCAGGCGGCGAGTTTCCGGCTCTTGTCCGCGGCCGGTTCCGCCGGGGCGGCGTTGTCGAATTTGACGCTGCCGGCGACTTCGATCCGGTCGGGCGCAATCCCGAGCGCGGCCCAGCGTGCCTTGTCCTCGGCAAAGGGCACGGTGGCGCCGTCGAGCAGGGAAAAGACCGGGGCGACGAGGGCCCGGGCGCGCCGGTAGCGCCGCTCGGAACGGGGCGAGAGCCGGGCGTTGGCCAGCAGCACGGGGATGCCCCGCCGCTTTGCGAGGGCGACGAGGTTCGGCCAGATTTCCGCCTCGACCAGCACGAGGGCGCAGGGGTCGATCCGCCGCAGTACGCGGCCCGCGATCCAGGGCAGGTCGACGGGGTTGTGGATCACGGCGAGCGTGTCCGATTCCTTCGCCGCCGCGACCCGGTAGCCGGTCGTGGTGGTGGTGCTGAGGACGATGCGGCGCCGGGGATCGGCGGCCTGGAGGGCCTCGACCAGCTTCAGGGCGAGAAAGATCTCGCCGACGCTGACCGCGTGGATCCAGATCGGTCGTCCCCGGCCGATGCGGTCGAGGGTCGCGGGGGAAAAGGAACCGAACCGCTGCCGGAAGTTCCGCGCCAGTCCGCCGCGGCGGATGCCCTTGGCGAGAAAGGCGGGCAGCCCGACGAGCAGGACCACCGGCAGGAGCAGGTTGTAGAGAAGGTAGATGAAGAGGCGGGGCATGCGGCGGCGGTCAGGGGTCGGGCGCGGCGGCGGCGAGAAAGCTGATGCGGGTCGCCCCGTAGGTGCGGGCGTCCCGCTCGCGCCAGAGCGGGGATTCGGGCAGGGGCGCCGGGGCGAGGCTTTCGAGAACGAGGAGCCCGTCCGGCGCGAGCGCGGCGGCGAGGCCCGGCGAGTGCAGGAGAGCCTCGAGCAGTTCCCGTTCGCTCTCGCCGCGGGCGTAGGGCGGGTCGGCAAAGACGAGGTCGTAGCGCGGTGCGGCGGTGGCGAGAAAGGCGAGAGCCTCGCGGCGATGGACGCGGCCGCCGCCGAGGCGCGTTTTCTCCAGATTCCGGGCGATGGTCCGGCAGGCCGCCTCGCTGGAATCGACGAAATCGGCGGAGGCCGCCCCGCGGCTGAGGGCCTCGAGACCGAGCGAGCCCGAGCCGGCGAAGAGATCGAGGACGCGGGCGCCGGGCACGAGATCGCCGAGCGCGGCGAAGAGGGCCTCGCGCACCCGGTCGGTGGTGGGGCG
>SLGN01000365.1 GCA_007123695.1 Verrucomicrobiales bacterium | reverse complement strand
CTCGACGCGGAGAAGGCCCACCACCTCACCCTCGCCGCTCTGCGCCATGCCGGAGGCCTCGGCGTGCTTGGTATTCTCGCAGGCGGCGGGCGTAGCCAGGCCGGCGAGACCCCCGTGCGACTCATGGGCCTCGGCTTTCCCAATCGAGTCGGGCTCGCCGCCGGTCTGGACAAGGCGGGCGAGGCGGTCGCGGCATTCGGGCAGCTCGGCTTCGGCCACGTCGAGATCGGCACCGTGACCCCTCGGCCCCAACCGGGCAACCCGCAGCCCCGGCTCTTCCGCCTGCGAGAGCACGAGGCCATCGTCAACCGCATGGGGTTCAATAACCCCGGAGTCGAGGGACTGCTCGTAAACTTGGAACGTTCGCGCCGAGGCTTCCGGGGAGTCCTCGGAATCAATATCGGGAAAAACTTCGACACGCCCAACGAGAGGGCCGTCGACGACTACCTGCTCTGCCTCGAGGGCGTCTACGCCGCCGCCGACTACGTCACGGCGAATCTTTCCTCGCCCAACACCAAGGGCCTGCGCGATCTGCAGGACGCCGAAACCTGTCGCGAACTCATTCTGCGGCTGCAGGAGCGGCGCGAGTCGCTCGCTTCCCTCCACCGCGGCAAGCGAGTGCCTCTCGTGATCAAGGTCGCTCCCGACCTCGCCGACGAGGCGGTCGATGCGCTGGCAGCCGTCTTCAACGAGACCCGCATCGACGGGGTGATCGCCACGAACACGACGATCGACCGCGCGGCCGTGGCGGGCCATCCACTCGCGGGCGAGGCCGGGGGCTTGAGCGGGGCGCCGCTGTCGGGACGCTCCACGGAGGTGCTGCAAAGGCTGCGATCCGGTCTCGACCCCGCGATCCCCGTGATCGGGTCGGGCGGGGTCATGACGGCCGCCGACGCGCGGGCCAAGTTCGAGGCAGGGGCGGCCCTGGTGCAGGTCTACACCGGGCTCGTCTACGCGGGCCCCCGGCTCGTTCGCGAGATCGCCGAACTCGGCTGAGCGCGGCGGTCAGCCCTCCTTCGAGGCAATGTAGCGCTCGGCATCGAGGGCGGCTTGGCAGCCGTTGCCCGCGGCAGTGATGGCCTGGCGGTAAACGTGGTCGGCGACGTCGCCTGCGGAAAAAATCCCGGCGACGTTCGAGCGTGTCGAGTGTCCCTCCTGCAGGATGTAGCCCTCTCCGTCCACTTCGACGCCCGATCCGGCGAGAAAAGAGGTGTTGGGATCGTGTCCGATGGCGACAAAGACGCATTTGACCTCGATTTCCGATTCCGCCCCGGTGACCCGGTTGTGGACGCGGATGGCCCGCATGTCGCCCTCGCCGTCGACGAGGTACTCCTTGACCTCGCTGTCCCAGATCGGCTCGATTTTGGGATTGGAAAGAGCGCGGTCGGCCATGATCTTGGAGGCACGCAGCTCGTCGCGCCGGTGGACGAGGTAGACCTTGCTCGCGAAGCGGGTGAGAAAGCTCGCTTCCTCGCAGGCGGAATCGCCGCCGCCGATCACGGCCACGGGCACGTCGGGGTAGAAGGCGCCGTCGCAGGTGGCGCATGAAGTGAGTCCGTGCCCGATGAGTTCCTTCTCGTTGGGCAGGCCGAGATGGCGCGGACTCGCGCCCGTGGCGACGATCACCGTCCAGGAACGGTGTTCGGCGCCTCCCGAGGTCTTCAGCAGGATCGTGCCGTCTTCCTGCCGTTCGAGGCTCTCGACCCGGTCATATTCGACGCGGGTTCCGAACTTCTCGGCCTGCTGCTGCATCCGCATCATGAGGTCCGGGCCCATGACGCCTTCGGGGAAGCCGGGAAAGTTCTCGACCTCCGTGGTCGTGGTGAGCTGGCCTCCGGGCTGCTCGCCCGAGATCACGAGGGGGCGCAGGTTGGCGCGGGCCGAGTAGATCGCGGCAGTCCAGCCGGCGCAGCCGGTTCCGATGATGATGACGTTTTCCATGAAGCGGGTGGGTGGTGGTGACGGGAGCGGAGGCAAACGCGAATCACCCCGCGAGTCAAGCAAAGATACGGTGCTGACGGCGGTCCCGTTGCCCCGGATCGCCCGAGGGCCGCCCTTGGCCGCCCGGAACGAAGCCGTTGTTTTCAAAACGGTTTCTTGCGCGACCTTTGCCGGAGCCTCGCAGGAGGCGCCCGCAGAAACCGACACCCCTCCGAACCGTGAGCCGTCCCACCGCACCGCACCGCACCGCGATCCTGAACGTCGTCGGCCTGACGCCGCGCCACCTCGGTCCCGCCACGCCCTACCTCAGCGGACTGCTCCGGCGCGGGACGACCAAGCTCGTCCACGTGGAGCCGCTCCTGCCTGCCGTGACCTCCACGATGCAGGCGACCTATCTCACCGGCGAGCCGCCCTCGGGCCACGGCATCGTCGGGAACATGTGGTACGACCGCGACTACGGCGAGCACCGCTGCTGGAAGCAGTCGAACCGTCTCGTCGGCGGCCGCAAGCTCTGGGAAACGCTCCGCGACGAAGTTCCCGGCTACACCTGCGCCAAGGTCTTCTGGTGGAACAATCTCTACTCCAGCGCCGACTACCAGATCACCCCGCGGCCCATCTACCGGGCCGACGGCAAAAAGCTCTTCGACGTGCAGACCTGGCCCATGGACCTGCGCGGGGAAATCAAAGGCGATCTCGGCGACTTCCCCTTCCCCGCCTTCTGGGGTCCCGCCGCCGGCATCGGCTCGAGCGAGTGGATTGCGCGGGCCGCGATGTGGTTCGAGGACCGCTTTTCCCCCGACCTGAACCTCGTCTACCTGCCGCACCTCGACTACAACCTCCAGCGCATCGGTCCCGACGCCACCGAGATCGAGGCGGACCTGCGGGCCATCGACCGCGTCGTGGCCGGCCTTGCCGAGCATCTCGAGAGCCGCGGCGTCCGCGTCGCGGTTCTCAGCGAATACGGAATCACTCCGGTCGACCGCCCCGTGCACCTCAACCGGGTCTTCCGCGAGCGGGGCTGGCTTTCCTGGCGCGACGAACTCGGGCGCGAAATGATCGATCTCGGCAACTGCCGGGCCTTCGCCATCCCCGACCACCAACTCGCCCACGTCTACGTGAACGATCCCGCCCTGATCGGCGAAGTCGCCGCCCTCCTCGGCTCGCTCGAAGGCGTCGCCACCGTCCTGCGCGGCGACGAGCTCGCCGCAGCCGGGCTCGACCATGCCCGCAGCGGGGATCTCGTCGCGGTCGCCGACGAACGCAGCTGGTTCACCTACTACTGGTGGCAGGACGACGCCTGCGCCCCCGACTTCGCCCGCTGCGTCGACATCCACCGCAAACCGGGCTACGACCCTGCGGAACTCTTCGTCGATCCCGCCATCCGCCTGCCCCGGCTCGCAGTCGCATGGCGGCTGCTCAAGAAGGCTCTCGGCTTCCGCATGCTCATGGACCTGATCCCGCTCGACGCGAGTCTCGTGCGCGGCTCCCACGGATGCATCCCCGCGAGCCGCGACGACCACCCCCTTCTCATCGGCGACTTCCCCTCGCTGGAAAACGGCGCCTCTCTGTCCGCCACCGAAGCCCACCGCCACCTCCTCGCCTTCTGCCGCGGGGAAGGCCGCTCCGGCTGATGCCGCCGCCCGGCAGCGGGGCGCGACCTCCCTGCTGTTGATTTGTGGACGCGCGGCGGCTAGATTCGCCCCCGAATGGAAGCATCTTGGATCTACGGACTGGTCGGCGGCGCCCTCCTCGGCGGCGGCTCTCTCCTCGCCGCCGCGTCGAGCGGGAAGATTCCCGGGCTCTCGGGAGTTTTCGAAAAAGCGGTTTTTCCCGTCGGCGACGCGTCCTGGCGGTGGCTCTTCCTCGGGGGACTTGTCGCCGGGGCGGCACTGCTCTTCGCCCTCTCCGGACACGCGGCGGTCTACGCCCCCGTCGCCCCGCTCTGGATCCACGCGCTCGCCGGACTGCTCGTCGGCTTCGGCACCCGGCTTGGCGGTGGATGCACCAGCGGCCACGGCGTCTGCGGCCTCGGCCTTGGGGCCTTCGACTCTCTTGTCGCCACGCTTGTCTTCATGGCCGCCGGGATTCTTACCGTGCTGCTCCTCGGCTGAACCAAGCGACGATCCGACCCGCACCATCGAATCATGAAGAATTTCGCCATCTTCCTCTCCGGCCTGCTCTGCGGCGCCGGGCTCGCCCTTTCCGGCATGGCCAATCCGGCAAGAGTCCGCGGCTTCCTCGACATCACCGGCGAATGGGATCCCACCCTCGTCTTCGTCATGGCGGGAGCCCTATCGGTCTTCGGCGGCGGCATGATCCTGCTGCGCCGCCTCCGCGGAGGCGCAGGCTGCTTCGGCTGCCGTCTGCCCGGCGCCGATTCCGGGGCGATCCGGGCTCCCTTGATT
>SLGN01000274.1 GCA_007123695.1 Verrucomicrobiales bacterium | reverse complement strand
GTCGCCGCCGACGCTGCCGGGACCCGTTTCCGCCGGAACGGAGACGAGCCGATCACGGTCGGCGGGCCGGGAGGCCGCCGCCGCCGAAAGCCTGCCCGATCCAGTCCAGCGACCGGCCGGGCCGAAGCGAAGGGCGGGGATCGCGCTGCGGAGCACCGGGCGCCGGCGGCGGCGAACTCGCGCCTCCCCACCGGTGGCATCCTGCCGCAGCCCCGCCCCAGCCACAGTCTTCAGGGGCAGGGGCAGCCCCTCGGCGTCCACCTCGACCACCTCGGTTCCTTCCGCGACCTCGTCCGGAACGAGTTCGAACTCGACCAGATGCGGCCCCAGACCGAGCCCGACGGGCCCTTGGACGGGGTCTTCCGGCGCCTCGCCGCCGTTCACCGTCGTCACCGATCCAGCGACCGGATGGACGAGGAAAAAGGATTTCCCGCACCGCTCGATCTCGCAATGGACCTCGTCGATCCCGTCCGCATCGAGGGACAGCTTGCAGTCCTCGCCGGACCCGACCGCAAACCGCTCGCCGACCCGGCAGGAAAGGAAGATTTCCGCCCCGCCGATCCGGATTCTCAAGGTCGTCGAGTCCATCAGCGGAGCTCTCGCGGAGGTCCCGTGTTCCTCATTCCCCTTCGTCGCCGAAATTCTCGCTCATCGCCTCCTCGGAGAGCCCGGCGATCCGTTCGGTGCCCTTGACGAGGCGGAAAAAGGCCGTGCCGATGTCCGCGAGCGATACGATCACGAGATAGAGAAAATGCGCGAAGATCGGGGAAAGCAGCGCGCCGATGATCTGGAGGATGTTTCCCCCGAAAACCGACAGGAGGAACAGCGCCTCCATGGGATCGACCGAGGATCCGTCGCGCAGCAGCATCGAGACGCCGAGGTAGAGGAGGCCGAAGGTGCCCAGCACCATCGCGAGCAGGAACTGGTAGGGAACGAGGATCAGCAGGTAGCGCCCGAGATACAGGATGACGCTGAAGAGGTAGTCGGCCGGCCCCTGGCGCTGGTCCGGTTCCACCGAGAGGTTGAGCAGCTTCTCGCTGTTCGCCGCGACCCACGCGCACAGCCCCGCGAGGACGGTGGCGGCCAGCCCGCCGGAGAGCATCAGCAGACCCTGCTGAAGGGACTCGCCGAAAGAATCTACCGTCGCGACGAGGCCGGTGAAGGCAAGCGCGACGAAGGCGAGGAAACCGAACACGGTGATCACCTCGGGCAACAGCCGGGAGACGAGCTGGATCGGCGGACCGAAGCTCAAATTGAGGTTCGCCGCGCAGAACAGACCGAGGATGTACTGAACGAGAAACACGGCGGGCAGGATTCCGATCCCGATGAAGAAGAGGGCGGATTGATCCGTCTTGACGGCGAGAACCATCGCAAGGAGCGCGGCCACCACGCCGCCGAGCGACAAGAGGGTCAGGCCGAGGTTGTTCACCACCGAGAGGTGCGTCTTGAACTCGCCGCTTTCTTCGCCGCTCCACGACGGGGGCAGCTTCAGCAAGTTGGGTATCAGCAGGGAGAAGCTGCGGTTGAGCCTCGACAGCAGCCGGTTCTGTCCGAATTCGTCAAAGTGGCGAGGCTTGCTTTTCATGGCCCTAGGGTGGGAAAAATCGGAAAGGAAATCAAGCCGACGCGGCGAGCGTTTCCCTCACTTTCCGGACCAGCGCGGTCGGGGTGAAGGGTTTCTGCAGGAAGGTCACTTTCTCCGGGGTGACGCCTTGTTCCACGAGCGTGCCTCCTGCGTAGCCCGATACAAAGAGGAATCCTCCCCCGTAGCCCTCGTCCGCCATCTTCTCGGCCAGTTCCCGCCCTCCCATCTTCGGCATGGCGACGTCGGTGACGACGAGGGAAACCGGCGAGTCGTGGCTCCGGGCGGCTTGGAGCGCCTCTTCGCCGTCGCCTGCCTCGAGAACGGTGTATCCATAGTGCCTGAGCACGGTCGTCGCGAGTACGCGGAGGGGCTTTTCGTCTTCGGCGACGAGGATGGTCTCGTTTCCCCGCAGGTCGCCAAGCGGCTCTGGTCGCTGATCGGGGGCCGAGAAAGCCCCTTCGACGGCGGGCAGGTAGACGGTGAAGGTGCTTCCGTTCCCGGGCTCGGATTCGACGGCGATGTCGCCGCCGCTCTGCTTGACGATCCCGAACACCGTGGAGAGTCCAAGCCCCGTGCCCTGTCCTTCCGGCTTGGTGGTGAAAAATGGCTCGAAGAGGCGGGCCTTCACTTCGGGGGGCATCCCTGTTCCATCGTCGACGACGGAGAAGGCGGCGTAGTCGCCGGGCGGCAGATCGACGCGGCCGTGGCTGCCGCGGCCGTCGAGCGAGGCGCACGCCGTACGCAGGGTGATCGACCCGCTGCCCTGCAGGGCGTCGCGGGCGTTGATGACGAGGTTCATGATCGTCTGCTCGATTTGGGATAGGTCGGCCCTGGCGGGCGGAAGCCTCTCGTCCAATTCGACTTGGAAATCGAGATGTTCGCCGATGAGCCGCCGCAGCATGGACCTGAGGTCGAGGATGGTGCGGTTCAGGTCGAGGACCTCCGGCTGGAGCGTTTGCTTGCGGCTGAAGGCGAGCAGTTGGCGGGTGAGGGAGGCGGCCCGCTCGGCGGCCTTCGTCATTTCCTGGACCGCGTCGTAGGCGGGCTTTTCGCGGGCGAGCTGGCTCATGGCCAGGTCGCCATACCCCAGAATCACGGAAAGGATGTTGTTGAAGTCGTGGGCGATGCCGCCCGCGAGGCTGCCGATGGCCTCGACTTTTTGGGCTTGCTGCAACTGCTCTTCGAGCCGCTTCCGTTCGGTGACGTCGCGGGCGATTCCGTTGATGCCGACGACCGCGCCCCCGTGGGTGCGCGGCGTCGCGGTGAATTCGAAGGAAAGGAAGTGGCCGTCCTTGTGCCGCACCCTGAGTTCGAACGAGCCGGGTTTTCCGCCGCCGAGCACGGTTTGCAACTTCGCCATGGCCAGGGGGACGTCCTCGGGGTGGAGCAAGGGGGGGAAGGGCTTCCCGAGCCAGTCCGAGAGATCCCAGCCGGAAATGGCCTCAAAGGCCGGGTTCAGCGCTTTGAAGGTCGCGTCGGGCCCGACGGAGAAGATGACGTCGCGGGCTTCCTGCACGAGACGCCGGTTGTACTCCTCCGATTCCAAAAGGGCGATCTCGGCGGTCTTTTGCTGGGTGACGTCCTCGACCGTGCCGACGAAACCGGTCAGGCTGCTCTCGCTCCGGACCGGCGACACCCGGGTGCGGATCCAACGGTCGGGGATCTCGGCGAAGCGCAGGCGGTGCTCGGCGGTGAACTCCCCCGCGCTGCCCCGGGAGACGTAGGCTTGCCAGTTGGCCCAGGCCTTGGGCCGGTCTTCGGGCGAGAGGCGCTGCAGCCAGGTGTTGCCGAGCGCTTGCGCTTGCGGGATCTGGAAAATTTCGCAGGCGCGCGGGTTCACGTAGGTCACCCGGCCCTCGCGGTCCGCCAGGTAGACGCCGAGGGGCGACGAGTCCGAGAGGGCCCGGAACACCTCCTCGTTCTCCCGCAGCGCCTTCTCCGCGCGCCGGCGCATGGCGCGCTCCCGGGTCTCGCGCAGCTCCCGCTCCACGACAGGGGCGAGGCGCGAAAGATTGTCCTTCATGATGTAGTCGTGGGCGCCGGCTTTCATCACGGCGACGGCTTGTTCGTCGCCGATGCTGCCCGAAACGACCACAAAAGGGATGTCGGAACCCGCGGTCTGCACGATGCGAAGCGCCTCGGGGGCATTGAAGGAAGGCATGGAGTGGTCCGAGAGGATGATATCCCAGGGACCGGACGAAAGCGCCTCCTTCAGCTCCGCTTCGGTCTGGACGCGATGGTGCTCGCAGGCGTAGCGCGAGCGGGCGAGCTCGATCAGCAGTAGATCGGCGTCGTCTTCGGAGTCCTCGATGATCAGGACCCGCAGGGGCTTCAGGTCGGAGGAAAGCATCGTCGTCTTCAGGGGTTCGGCGGCAGTTCGTTGAGGACCAGCCAGTAGAGCCCGAGCTGCCCGACGGCCCCGATGAACTGCTCGAAATCGACGGGCTTGCGGATGTAGCTGTTGGCTCCGAGGCGGTAGCTTTCGACGATGTCCCGCTCTTCCTTCGAGGAGGTCAGGACAACGACGGGGAAGAGGCTGGTGGACGGCTCGGACCGGATGCGGCGCAGCACCTCGAGCCCGTCGATCTTCGGGAGCTTCAAATCGAGCAGGACGACGCACGGCGTGAAGGCCCGCTCCCCGTGCAGGAGTTCGATCGCCTCGGCTCCGTCGCGGGCGACGACGACCTCGTTGGCGATGCGGTTGCGCTTCAGGGCGCGGAGGGTCAGGGCTTCGTCGTCCGGATTGTCCTCGACGAGGAGGATGGCTCTGTC
>SLGN01000003.1 GCA_007123695.1 Verrucomicrobiales bacterium | reverse complement strand
GCCGCCGAACGCCGACCTCGCCCACCCGGCCTTCAGCAATCTCTTCGTGCAGACCGAGATCCTCCCCGGCTCGCAGGCCATCCTCTGCACCCGGCGGGCGAGGGCGCCGGGCGAGCGTCCCCCTTGGATGTTCCACCTCATGACGACCCAGGGCGCGCCCGGCGGGGAGGTCTCCTACGAGACGAACCGGGCGAACTTCATCGGTCGCACCCGGACCCCCGCGAATCCCGCCGCCTTCGACAAAGTCGGACCGCTCTCCAACACGGCGGGCTCCGTCCTCGATCCGGCCGTCGCGATCCGCCAGAGCGTCGTCATGGACGCGGACACCTCCGCGAACTGGCACCTCGTCACCGGCGTGGCGGAGACGCGAGAGGCGGCCCTCGCTCTCGTCGAGCAATACCGCGACCCGAGCTTCGCGGCTCGCGCCTTCGAGATGGCCTGGTCGCACAGCCAGCTCGAGCTCCACCAGATGCGCGCGACCGAGGTCGAGGCCCAGTTGTATGCGAAGCTCGCCGGATCGGTCATTTTCGCGAATTCCGCGCTCCGCGCCGACGCGGCAATGATCGCGCGAAACCGCCGCGGCCAGTCCGGACTCTGGACCTTCGGGATCTCGGGCGACCTGCCCATCGTCGTCATGCGGATCGGCGACATCCACCGCATCCACCTCGTAAAACAGATCCTCCAGGCCCACGCCTACTGGCGACGGCACGGGCTGGCGGTCGATCTTGTCATCCTCAACGAAGATTTCTCGGGCTATCGCCAGCATCTCCACGACCGCATCCTCGGGCTCGTCGCCGCCGGCTCCGAGGCGCAGCAACTGGACCAGCCCGGCGGCGTCTTTCTCCGGCGCAGCGAGGACCTCACCGAGGACGACCGCGTCCTCCTCCAGACCGTGGCCCGCGTCCTCCTCACCGACGGCGCCGAGACGCTCGCGCAGCAGATCGAGCGCAAGGCCCCGCCGGAGCGCAGGATTCCGCGCCTCGCCCCGATCCTTTCGGTGCCGCTGGCGACCTCGAGCCCGCCGCCCCCTCCCGACCGCAAGCTCGTCTTCTTCAACGGCCTCGGCGGGTTCACCCCGGATGGCCGCGAGTACGTGATCCAACTCGGGGCCGAACGGACCACTCCTGCGCCCTGGGCGAACGTGATCGCCAATCCCCGCATCGGCTCGGTGATCTCGGAAAGCGGCTCGGCCTATACCTGGATCGACAACGCGCACATGTTCCGCCTCACCCCCTGGCACAACGACCCCGTCGGCGACCCGGGCGGAGAGGCCTTCTACCTTCGCGACGAAGAGACCGGGCAGTTCTGGTCACCGACCTCGCTGCCCGCGCCCGGAGACGCGGGATGCACCTGCCGCCACGGTTTCGGCTACAGCGTCTTCGAGTCCTTTCAGCACGGGATCGACACCGCGCTCTGGACCTATGTCGATACGGTAGCTCCGGTGAAATTCGTCGTCGTCAAGATCCGCAACCGCTCGGGACGGTCGCGGCGCCTCTCCATCACCGGTTACTGGGAGTGGGTCCTCGGCCAATGGCGGCATTCGAACCTGATGCACCTGGTGACGGAGTCCGACCCCGTCACCGGCGCTATTTTCGCCCACAACGAGTTCAACCGCGAGTTCGCCGACAAAACAGCCTTTGTCTCCGTCAACGACCCGAAACGCTCCTACACCGCGAGCCGAACCGAGTTCCTCGGGCGCAACGGCACCCTCGCCAATCCCGCCGCGATGGAGCGGGAGCGGCTTTCGGGCCGTTCCGGAGCCGGCCTCGATCCCTGCGCCGCCCTCCAGGTGCCCTTCGAGCTTGCCGATGGACAGGAGCGCGAACTGGTCTTTGTCCTCGGCGCCGGAAAGGACCGCGAGGAGGCCCGCCACTTGGTGCGCCGCTTCGGCGGATCGGGCGGAGCGAAGACCGCCCTCGAGGGCGTCTGGGAGTTCTGGAAACGGACCCTCGGCACCGTCTTCGCCGAGACCCCGGACCCCGCGCTGAACTTCCTCGTGAACGGCTGGCTCGAGTACCAGACCCTTGCCTGCCGCTACTGGGGCCGCAGCGGCTACTACCAGTCGGGCGGGGCCTACGGATTCCGCGACCAGCTTCAGGACACCACCGCCCTCCTCCACGCCGCCCCGTGGACCGCCCGCGAGCACCTCGTCCGCGCAGCCGGGCACCAGTTCGCCGAGGGCGACGTGCAGCACTGGTGGCATCCGCCGACCGGTCGCGGGGTGCGCACCCACTTTTCCGACGACTACCTCTGGCTGCCCTACTGCGCCTGCCGCTACGTCGGGGCCACCGGCGACACCGGCGTGCTCGACGAGCGGGCGCCCTTCCTCGAGGGGCGGGCCGTCAACGACGACGAAGAGTCCTACTACGACCTGCCCCAGCAATCCGGGCAGGAGGGCACACTCTACGAGCACTGCGTCCGCGCGATCCGTCGGGGGCTGCGCTTCGGCGTCCATGGCCTGCCCCTGATCGGCTGCGGCGACTGGAACGACGGCATGAACCTCGTCGGGGAGAAGGGCAAGGGCGAGAGCGTCTGGCTCGCCTTCTTCCTCTGCGAAGTCCTCCGGCGTTTCGAAACCCTCGCGGAGCGGCGAGGCGATTCCGACTTTGCGGAGGAATGCGCCCGCGAGGAGGAGAAGCTGCGTCGGAACATCGAGGCGAACGGCTGGGACGGGGACTGGTACCGCCGCGCCTACTTCGACGACGGGACTCCGCTAGGATCTGCCAAGGGCGAGGAATGCCAGATCGACTCCATCGCGCAGAGCTGGGCCGTTCTTTCCGGGGCGGGCGATCCCGAACGGGCGCGGCTCGGGATGGAGAGCGTCGCGAAGCGTCTCGTGAGGCGCGACGCGCGGATCATCCAGCTATTCGATCCGCCCTTCGACAAATCGCCGCTCGAGCCCGGCTACATCAAGGGCTACATCCCCGGCGTGCGCGAGAACGGCGGCCAATACACCCACGCGGCAATCTGGACCGCGATGGCCTTCGCCGAGCTGGGCGAAAGCGAAACGGCCTGGGAGCTTTTCGACCTGCTCAATCCGATTCGCCACGCCGAAGATCCCGCCGGGGTCGCGCGCTACAAGGTCGAACCCTACGTCGTCGCCGCCGACGTCTATTCCGTCGAGCCGAACCTCGGTCGTGGCGGCTGGACCTGGTACACCGGATCGGCCGGATGGATGTACCGCCTCGCCGTCGAGACGCTCTTCGGCCTCAACCTCGAGGTCGACCGCCTGCGGTTGAACCCGCACTTGCCGCGCGCCTGGGATTCCCTCAAGCTCCACTACCGCTACCGCGACACCTTCTACCACATCAGGATCGTCCGGGTTCCCGCGGGTGAGCCTGGAGGGGAACGACTGTTGCTCGACGGAAAGATCCTCGAGGGAGACACGGTTCCCTTGGTGGACGACCGGCGCGAACACCGCATCGAGTTGCGGATTCGCTGAGCCGCCCTCACTCACCCGCCAGCTCGCGCGGAACGATGCGCTCGAGGAGGCGCCCGTCGCCCCACTCGACGGATCCCCAATGCACGCTCGGAAGCTCGATGCGGGCGACGGCGAGGGTGGGGAACCGAACCCCCTCCGACCCCGGGCCTTCGGCGGGAAGGGAGCCGAGGGGATGAGAAAGGAATTTCCTAGCAGCAATCCGGCGAATCGGCTCGGCCTCAATACGAAAATCAGAAAACTCTTGACCGCCGGGCCACACTAATGATAAAATACCTGAACTTCGCCCCGGCCGCTTCCCCATGTCATCTTCCTCGTCGAGTGATTCTACAGACAGCTGGACGAGCAGCAGTGAGTCTTTGAGTTCATCGAGTGAGCCATCGAGTTCATCGAGTGAGCCTTCGAGTTCATCGAATTCTTCCTCGAGTGACCATTGGAGTTCTTCCTCCAGTGATTCCTGGAGTTCTTCCACCAGTTCCTCCAGCGAGTCCGAACCGGAGTTCGCCGAGTCCGCGATCGACCTTTGGAGCCCGCTCGCTTCGGATGCGCAGGATTACACGGTCTCGATATTAGATGGCGATAACATTGAGGACATCACGCTGGACTTCAGCGCAAATTTCGAGATGGTGGACCGATCGACGTCGAGCGTGACGCTAAGGGCAAAGAAGTCCGTAGGCAAGGAGGGGGCAGCGTCGGTCGCCGCCTCATTCAAATTCAGGGTCAATGGCGAGGATCTCGACCGGACACTTGCAATCTCCGTCGATCAAACCTTCAAGAACGCTCTTCAGAATACTGATATGATGTGGGCGCAAAAACTAAGAGCGCTTGAAGGTCAATAAAAATTCTCTATTTTCGGCAGGTCAATTCGCGCCATGAGGAACATCCGAGACCCTTACGACAAGCTCCAGCCCCGGCTTTTC
>SLGN01000642.1 GCA_007123695.1 Verrucomicrobiales bacterium | reverse complement strand
GGTGGCCTTCATGTCCCGCAGCGCCTGCCGCACCGAGGCCCGCCAGAGGCGGCGGTCGGGGTCGTAGGCGAGCTCGCCCGCGACCGCGTCAGGACGCTGCGCGGTATGCACGAACTCGATGTGTCCGTAGTCGCCGCAATCCACCACATGGCTGCGCCCCGAGGACATCAGGGTGATCCAGTTCATCGGGATCTGGGAAATGACGCCAGCATCGCTGAGCACCGTTTCGAGGCTAAGGTAGTTTAACTCGCCCGCCCGCAGCCGGGCTGCCGCGTGGAAAAGCAGATTTCCCAGCGGATAATCCGGCACCGGGTAGAAGTAGATGCCCTTGCAGACCCGGCGGAGCAGTCCGGACTTCGCCGCTCGCGAGAGCAGCACCGCCAATTGCCCGCACCCCGGTACCGCCCCGGCCAAATCCGAGGTCGCAAAGACGCAGTGCTCCCGGTTCGCAAGCGAACGGAGCGTCTCGGCGAGCTGCCGGTGGGGTTGCATGGATAGACACTACAAAACATTGCTAAAAGTGCAAGGATTTGATCAGCTTGATCGGTTGGATTGCTCGCAAGCGATCTGAACGCTCGCCGCGAGATTAGGCTGTGGCAGCATGGTGCCGACGGGGGAGGCGCTCGCTCATCTTGCGATCGGATTCCAAACCCTCCGAAATCCCAATCCCTCGAAGTCCTTCACGTTCGCGGTGGCGAAATCGGTCACCCCTTGCGAAGTTATGTTTCGTCTTGCCAGCGTGACATGCGTGTCATACCTTCCGATGAGATGAAGACGCTGTCCGTGAAGATCCCAGAGTCCCTTGCAGAATGGCTCGCTGGTGAGGCAAGAAAGTCGCAACGCTCGCGATCGGATCTCGTGCGCGAAGCCCTGGAATTGAAGCGGCGCGGCGGAGACGGCGGCGGTGCGTCCGGGAAGCCGATGAGCATGGCGGAGGCGATGGCGGATCTGCGCGGCAGCATTCGTGGTCCGAAGGATCTCTCAACGAATCCCGAGCACTTGGAGGGCTTCGGCTTGTGAAAGAGGCCATCGTTCTGGACACCGGGCCGCTGGTTGCGTGGCTCTGCGAGACGGATCAGTGGCATGATTGGTCTGCGGAGCATTTCGGTCGATTGGAGCCTCCGTTTCTGACTTGCGAACCCGTCTTGACCGAGACTTGCTTCCTCTATGCTCGCGAGGGAGGTGACCCAGCGCGCATCGTCGGCAAGGTGCGCGAGGGACTGCTGCAAGTCCCTCTCCAAATCGAGAAGGAGGCGGGTGCGCTGGAGACGCTGCTCGAACGTTACGCCGACATGCCGATGTCGCTGGCGGATGCCTGCGTGGTGCGGCTGTCGGAGTTGCGCAAGGACTGCCGCGTCTTCACCTTGGACCGCCACTTCATGACGTATCGGCGTTTCGGGCGCTCGGTCATTCCGACGCTGAGTCCGTGGTGAGGGCGAGCGCGGACCAAAGCCGGCGGGCGTTGGCGTTAGTGCGCACGCGGCTCACTCCTCGGGGCGACCGGACTCGATGGCTTGTTGCAGGAGGCGTGCGGCTCTGGCGTGGGCTTGGTCGCGGCCGGGTCTGGGTTTGGGCTCGATGCCGAGCTGCTTCACGGCGTCGTACTCGGGGTTCACGCAGAGGTCGCCCCAGTCGTAGTAGACTTGGATGAGGCCTTCCAGCGCTTCGGGATGCTGGCCGTGGTCGCCGCTGGCCTCGATCCAGTCGTCGAGGAGCAGGCGGTGCCGCTCCAGCTCGGCGGCGAACGCGGGATCGGTGGCGAGGTTGCGGATCTCGTGGGGATCGGTCTCGAGATCGTAGAGTTCCTCGGCCGGTTTGTCGTCGCCGTAGAAGAGGAGCTGGGCGTCGTCGAGTCCGCCGCGCGCTTTCATCGCGCGGATCGCGATGGTAACGGGCAGATGGTCGCGATACTGCGGCTGCATGTAGGGGTGGTCGGTGAGGCCGTTGCGCAGGTATTTGAAACGCTGCGTGACGACGGCGCGGATCTGCTCGATGGTGTGGTCGCAGCGGTCGCGGGCGGCGATGAGGTGGTCGCGCGGCGCGTGGTCGGCGGCGAGGAAGTCGCGGCCTTCCATGTGCGCGGGCACGGGCAGGCCGAGGACGCCGAGGGTGGCGGGGGCGAGGTCGATGCTGCTGACGAGGTCGTCGCGGACCTCGCCTTTCGGAATTCCGGGGCCGGCGACGATGAGGGGCATGCGGATTCCACCCTCGTAGAGGAATTGCTTGTGGCGGTGCATGACGAAGCCGTGGTCGCTGAAGAGGAAGATGACGGTGCTGTCGTAGAGCCCGTCGCGTTTCAAGGCGGCGACGATCTCCCCGATCTCGCGGTCGGTTTCGACGAGGCAGTCGTAGTGGTGGGCGATTTCCTCGCGCACCTCGGGGATGTCGGGGTAGTAGGGCGGGACGGGCACATCGGCGCGATTGACGTGTTGCGTCATGGTGGCCCGGCGCCCCTGCAGGCCGTACTTGCCGCCGTAGAGCTGCACCTGGCCGAAGAAGGGCTGGTCGGGCTGGCGGTCGCGCCAGCAATCGCCCGCGACGGTGAGGGCCGGGCCGAGCTCGCGCAGGTCGGGGCAATAGTCGTAGAGGTCCTCGCGGCGGAAGACGAAGTTGAAGTCGTCCTTGGAATGGCCTTCGTTGAAGGCGAAGACGCCATGCTCGCGGCAGAGCTGAGGCAGGGGGAGGACGCCCTCGGGCAGATGGATCATGCCGACGCCGTCGTGTGGGGTGTCGGCGGCGAGGTTGCGCGAGCTGCGGTGGTGGTGTACGCCGAAGCTGGTCTGCATCGCGCCGAGCATGGTCGCCGAGCGCATTGCCGAGCAGACGGCGGCGGAGACGTAGAAACGGTCGAAACGGGTGCCTTCGGCGGCGAGTTGGTCGATGTTCGGCGTTTCGATGAGCGTCTCGCCGTAGCAGCCGAACCAGCCGTTGACGTCTTCGAGGTAGATCCAGAGGACGTTGGTCTTTTCGGCGGCGGGGAGGGATTGGCCGCAAAGGAGCGCAAAGAACGCAAAGATGAGGGAGCGGGGGAGTTTTGGAGTCATGGTTGGCGCTCTCCGGTTTGTGGCGAGGGGGCTATTCTGGTAAACGTTCGGGGGTGAAAGATAGGGCGGCGGGTTCGGCGGCGGCGGAGATCATGCCGATGCTTGTGTAGCCCGCCCTACAGAATGCACATTATGGTTCATTTAACAGCCTTGGGAATTTGCCGCTTCGCGGTGTTTATCGTCAAAGGAGTGGCCTTTTTCCAAACTTCTGCGTTGCTCGTCGGTCGTTGGTTCCAACCAACTCCCTCCTCGCGCCTTGAATTTTGAAAAAATTCCGCTCCCCATAACGCACATTCTGTAGGGCGGACTACACCAGTTCGGAGAGGGGGGCGTCGCTGCTGGCGAAGCGGTCGGTCTCGACGCCAAGCTCTTGCAGCATGGTCACGAAGAGGTTGCAGAGGGGCTTGTTCCGCACGGTGTCGTAGGCGAGGTGGCGTCCATGCTTCAGGCCGCCGCCGGCGAGGAGGATGGGCAGGTTGACGCAGTTGTGGATGTTGGCGTCGCCGAGGTTGCTTCCGTAGAGGACCATGGTCTGGTCGAGGAGGCGGGCGCCGTCGGCGGCTGGCGTGGCGGCCAGCGCGGCGAAGAGGTCGCGCAGGTGGCGCATCTGCTGGAGGTCCACCTTCTCGAGTTCGGCGAGCTTCTCCGCGGATTGGCCGTGGTGGCTGAGGTTGTGGTAGCCGTCGCGGGTGCGCTCCTCGTCGTCGATCTCGAAGGCGGGCGTGGCGAAGCCGTCCACCATCAGGGTGACGATGCGGGTGCTGTCGGATTCGAAGGCGAGCCGGGCCATGTCGAGCATGAGCTGGAGCTTGGGGAAGAACTTGGCCTTGTCGGGGATGTCCGTGGGCTCGGCGGCCTTGGTCTCGGGCTTGGGCTTCTGCTCCCACTCGCCGGAGACGGCGAGGCGCTCCTCCAGCTCGCGCACGGAGGTGAGGTACTGGTCGAGGCGGCTGCGGTCGGTGGCTCCGAGATCGCGCTGGAAGCCGCGCATGTCGTCGCGGACGGCGTCGAGGATGCTGCCCCGCTCCCGGAGCCGCTGGAGGCGCAGGGCGATGTCGTCGGCGTCGCCTTGGATGAACATCCGGCGGAACAGGGCTGCGGGGCTGTCCTCCGCCGGAAGCAGTACGCCGTCGCGGGTCCAGGAGAGGCTGCGGTTCGCCTTGTCGATGTTGACGCCGAGGTTGAGCGTGGGAAAGCGGGTCTGCTGGCCGAGCCTTTCCGCCGCGAACTGGTCGAGCGAGATGCTGTTGCGGAAGCCGCTGCGGGTGGGGTCGCGGGCGGCGGTGAGGAAGCAGTTCTCCGTGCTGTGGCCGCCGGT
>SLGN01000287.1 GCA_007123695.1 Verrucomicrobiales bacterium | reverse complement strand
GCCGACGAACGGCCGGCCGTTCGCCGAGCCACCATGCGAGGGTGGCACCGACGGTCCCGGCCAGCGCCAGGAGTGCCCGGTCGCTCGCGCCGGTAACGACGGTTGCCAGGACGGCGATCCCGACCGCGAGGCCGAACGCGCGGGCCGGCCGCCCATCGACGAGCCAGGCGGCGGCCACGAGATAGCCACCGCCGAACAGGACCGACGCCACCACGTCCACGAGGTAGTGAACTCCGAGCGCGAGCCGGGAGAACCCGACGAGGGACACGACGGCGGCGGCGACCACGAACCTCGTGCGGCGGCTCCCGACCGTCGTCCAGGTTGCGAGCGCGCCCCAGAAGACGGTGGCGACGCGCAGCACCTTCATGCTCTCGGCCTCGCCGACGGGCCGTCCGCGGCGGACGAGACGGACCCAGAGATCCTTCAGCGTGATCGTGGCCGAGCTGTTGAGGCTCGTGTCGATGGTGCTCATCGCGGCGGCGGCGAGGGCGGCGAGGATGAGCCCCCCGACCCCGGCGGGCAGGTGGGTGGCGATGAAATGCGGAAAGACCGAGTCCTCGAAGCCCCGCTCGCCCGCCATTTCCCGGATCGCGGCGACTTCTTCCGGCAGCGTCTGGTAGTAGCTGAAAAGCATCGCCCCGATGAAGAAGAAGAGCAGCGATACGGGCAGATAGAGCATGGCACCGATCCAGAGCGAACGGCACGCGGCCCTTTCCGACGAAGCGGCGTGGTAGCGCTGGATGTAGTTTTGGTCGATGCCGAAATTCGTGAGGTTGATGAAGAGCCCGTAGACGAGCGCGACCCACACCGTGGAGGCGGCCAGATCGACGGGCGACCAGCTCCCCAACGAGAACTTGCCGGCCTCGCCCGCGATCGACAGGGCGCGGCCCGCCCCCTCGGGATGGCCGAAGAGCAGCAGCACGGCGACGAGCACCGCGCCGACGGCGAGAACGACGCTCTGCACCGCGTCGGTCCAGATCACGGCCTCGATCCCGCCGACCAGCGTGTAGACGGTGACGAGCACGCCGGCGACGAGAATGATGGGCACCAGCCCCCATCCGGTGACCTGCTGCAAGCCGATGGCCACGCCCAGCATGATGGTGGCGCTGCGGGCGACCTGGGTCAGCAGGTAGCAGAGCACCACGTAGACGCGCGCCCAGACCCCGAAGCGCTCCTCGAGGTGCTCGTAGGCGGAGATGGCGCCGCTGGCGCGGTAGAATCCGACGAACCAGCGTGCCGCGACGAGCACGGCGATGGGGATGGAGAGGGAAAAGGCGAAGGAGTTCCAGTTCTCCGCATAGGCCTTGCCCGGCACGCCGATGAAGGTGTTGGAGGAGAGAAAGGTTCCGAAGAGGCTGAGACCGATGACCCATCCGGGCAGCCGGCCTCCGGCCTTCATGAAGCCTTCCGAGGTCTTGCTGCGCCGCGCGAACCAAAACCCAACACCGACAACAACGGCGATGTAGAGGGCAAGGACAATGAGGTCGAGAGGGCGCATGGGACGAGGCGGGACGGTGAACTGTGAACGGTGAACTGTAAACTGGGAACGCTCCATCGATTGGCTGCTATGACGGTATCGTAGGTCCAGGCGGCGGGATAGAGCGCGGAATGGACTGCGGCAATGCCCGGCTTCCGCTTTCGCTTCTGGATGCTCGACTCGAGATCCACATAGGGAATGCCGCGAGAATCCGTCATGTCCGTCGGGAATCCGGCGCGGGCCTCGTTGAGGGGGCGGACGGTCGCGAAGGTGTTCTCGGTGCTTGCCCTCGTCCAGATGAAGGCCGGCACCGAACCCTCGGGAACGTCGAGAGAGCTGAGCGGAGGTCCCATCCGGTAATGATTCGGAGCCCAGCTCTGGACGGCGTTGTTGACGAAGAGCGAGGCCGGTTTCCCTTTCAAATCGGCGGCGTCGAGATCGGGACGTTCCACGAACTGAGCCGTTCGCTCGAAACTGTCGATCGGAATGAGCAACTCCACAACTCCGCTCGGGTGTTGAATCAAGACATCGGAAAACAGGAAGCGCCCGAAGGTTCCGCCCTCAAGAGCCACCTCGCCGAGGTAGACGCCGGAGATGGGCGGCGGTGTTTCGTGAAACTCCAGGGCCACGTCGCGATGTTTGGCGATCGGTTTCGAAACGATGGCGGAGGCGCATCCGAGTGGGAAGAACGCGGCGCCGGTCAGCATGAGGAGAACGCGAGCCATCGGTGCGAGGGTATCGCGAGTTCGAGGAGGGGCCAAGGGAGTTGCGGGGATTTCCGTCGCGGGCGGTTTGGGACGTCGTGATTTTGGCGGAGTTGGGGTGGGGGAGCTTGTTTCCGTGGCGAGGCCACCTTGGACTGCGGAAGCTTCCACCGCTCGCCGTCCACCGCTCACCACAACCGCGTCCCGCTGCTCCGCAGCTCCTCCAGCGCGGCGGCGAGGCGGCGGCGGACTTCGGGATGGGCGTCGGCGGGCAGGGGCTCGTCCGGCTCCACGAGGGGCTCGTCCGAGAGATCGTAGAGACGACCGTCCGATACGTATTTCCATTGCTCGTCGCGGATCACGTGGAGGATGTCGTCGGGGAAGTCCTGCGGGGTCTTGTATTTGCGCGATGAATACTCGTAGACGCCCCAGGTGTGGGCGTGGACGCGGGTCGAGGGGCCTGCGCCCGTGAGCACCGGGGCGAGGTCGTGGCCGTCGAGCCCTTCGGGCGGTTCGGCTCCGGCGAGACGGGCGAAGGTGAGGTGGAAGTCGGTGAAGTCCACCGGCCCCCGGTAGCGCGAACCGGCCTCGACCTTGCCGGGCCAGCGCACCACGAGCGGCACGTTGGCCCCCAGCTCCGTGGGCAGGTATTTCCCGCCGAGGACCTCGCGTCCCCGCCAGCGGGCCATCATTCCCTTGGCTTCCTGCACGTTGTCGGTGCCGTTGTCGGCGGTGAAGACGAAGAGGGTGTCCTGCGACTGTCCGGTGCGCTCCAGCGCGCCGAGCAGGGCGCCGACGATGTCGTCGGTGTAGCGGACCATCTCGGGAAAGTTCCGCGCGTCGCCGACGCGGCCGCGATGGTCCTCGCCGGTCGTTTCGCTGAGGTCGGTGGGCACGAAGGGGCGGTGCACGAGGATCTCGGGGTAGTAGAGGAAGAAGGGGCCCTCGCGCCCGGCCTGCTCCTCGATGAAGCGCACCGCGAAATCGCGGAAGTAGGCCGGCGAGTAGGTGCTGCCGAGACGCAGCCGCCGGGGCTCGCGTCCGGGGGCGCCGAGCCAGAGGTTGGTGTTCCAGAAGAAGTTGCCGGTGGCGTCGAGGTCCTCGTCGAACTGCTCGGGATAGTTGTAGGTGGCGTAGTGCTGGAAGCCGGCCCGGGTCGGGCCGAAGGGCGGCGCGTCCCAGCCGCCGAGGTGCCATTTCCCGGCCACGGCGGTGGCGTAGCCGGCGGCGGCGAGGGTGTTGGCGATGGTCGGATCGGTGCCGAAGCGGTATTCTCCCCACGCGGTGTAGTTGCGGAAGTTGTATTTGCCCGAGAGCAGCATGACCCGCGTGGGGCTGCACATGGGGGTGGCGTAGGAGAGGTCGAAGACCATGCCCTCGGCGGCGAGCCGGTCGATGTTCGGGGTGTCGTGGCTCTCTCCGCCGAAGATGCCGAGACGCTCGCGCCCGAGGTCGTCGACCATGAAGAAGACGATGTTGGGCCGCAGGGCCTCCGCCGAGGCCGGCGCGTGAAGGAGCAGGCAGGCCAGCCCGAGCGCCGCGGCGAGGATCCGGCGGACGGCGCCGCGACCGGCTGGCAGAGCTGCGGGAAGAGCCGTCGTGGCGGGACGGGAAACGGATTCCATGGCGGAGGCGGAAACTTGGGCGGGCGCGTGAAGAAGCGGCCGCGGGAAAGCGCAGACCGGTCGATTCCCTTTCGTTGGGACGGACCGGACCGGTCTTCAAGCCAGATCGAGCGGGAAATGCGAGAGCTGGCGGTAGCCGTCGGCGGTGATGAGGTAGTTGTTTTCGAGCCGGATCCCGGCGTGCAGTCCGCCTCCGTAGAGTCCGGGTTCGAAGGCGACGACGTCGCCTTCCTCGAGGACGTCGTTCCACGCCGGATTGAGCCGTGGCACCTCGTGGGCGTCGAGCCCGATCCCGTGGCCGGCGTGGTGGAAGAAGGAGTAGCCGCGCCAGCCGTCGAGCTCGCCCTTGACCGCCTCGTAGAGCTCCCGGCACGACTGGCCGGGGCGCAGCATGGCTTCGCCCGCCTTCATCACCTCGAGCACCCGGGCATGGGCGGCGGCCTGTTCGTCGGTGGGGCTGCCGTCCACGGCGAAGGTGCGGCAGAGATCGCAGCGGTAGCCGCGCACGCCCACGCCGATGTCGAGCGGGATCAGCTCGCCGGCCTCGACGGAGCGGCGGGGCCGG
>SLGN01000736.1 GCA_007123695.1 Verrucomicrobiales bacterium | reverse complement strand
CCCCCTTCCTACTCCTGCCCGCTGCCGACCAGATCCGCCCAATGCACGAGCCGTTCCGCCAACTCCACGCGGCGGCGGAGCGGGGGCATCTCGTAGGCGACCCGCATCGCGAACGCCTCCGGCGACTCCAAGGGAAAGGACAGCTCGCCATGACGCCCGGCCACGACGGCCTCGCCCCCGAGTCCGCGCCACCACGCGAGCATCGCGCCGTTTGCCGCCCGGCAGACTCCGTGAAAGGAGCGCACTCCGAGCTGCCATCCATCGTGCCAGAGGATCGAGAAAAGCAGCGTCCCGAGGCCTTGCCGATGCCAGGCGTCGGCCACGGTGATCGCGAGTTCGGCGCGGGAGGGATCGCGCGGATCCCTCCAGAACGAGGCGCCGGCGAATCCGGGAAAGTCCTCGTCCGCCAGGTCGAGGGCGAGCCAGGCGATGTGTCCTTCGCCGTCGGTGTCGGTAAGTTCGCTTTTGCGTGCATCGGCCAACCGTGTCGGCGCTGCCCAGAACCGGTTGCGGCGGCTCGCCTCCGAGAGCAGCTCGTAGGCGCCGTCGATGCGGCTGCTGTCCGTCGGCACGACAGGCCGCACCCGCACCCGCAGCCCGGAGTCCGTCTCCGTGTCGAGGGGCGCGAGGCGGCTCAGCAGATGCCGGGAAAGGTCGGGGGGGCTCATCGGCCCAAGATCGCCCGGTTTCCCTCTCCCTTCCACCGCCGTGTGGGGCGCCGCCGCGCGGAGACCACCGCCGTCGGCTCGACTCTCCGAGGAAACGGCGGTCCGACTGGCGCCGACCGCGGATCGGGACGATAGTGGAGCCCTTCGCTCCGTCCTTTCTCCCATGATTCTCCGCCTCCTGCTCTGGACGCTCGGGCTTCTCGCCTCGTCCGCCCTCGCCCAGACCGAAACGCTGCCGCGGGCCGTGCCGGTGGATGCGCAGGCGGAACGGACCTCCCCTGCGCGGACCGCCCGCGCCGCGAGGAGAAGCCCGACACCGCCACCCGCCGGGCAGCCCCGCCCGCTCGTCGCCCTGCCGGAAAACTGGATCTTCCAGTCCGCAGCTTCCGACGAGTTTTCCGGCACCGTCCTCGACGAGGAAAAATGGCAGTCGGACGTACCGAGCTGGGGAACCTGGTCGTGGGATCCCGCCAACGTCTCGCTCGGAGGCGAACGCCTCGCCCTGCGCATGGTCCACGAGCCGCACCAGCGGGCCAGGCGCACCCTCCACTACAAATCGGGCGTCGTGCGGAGCCGCGACCGCTTCACCTACGGCTATTTCGAGGCGAGGATCAAAGGCTGCCAGGTCCATCCAGGGGCCTCGCCAGGGTTTTGGCTCTACAGCATCGGCGAGGAAAGGGGAAACGTCCGCTATTCCGAAGTCGACATCGTCGAACTGCTGCAAGCCACCGGCGTGGTCAACCGTCCCTCTCTGATGGACTTCAACCTCCATGCCCGCATCCTCGACAGAGAGGGCAAAGAGGTCATCCTCGGCCCCACCACCGATCCCGAAATCTGCGCGAACCGGTGGCGGGCCCCTTTCGATCCGCGGAGGGGCTACCACGTATACTCGGCCATGGTCACGCCGAAACGGATCGTCTGGTTCGTGAACGGACGCCAGGTCGCCAGCCAAGAGAACCTGCACTGGCACCTCCCCATGCACCTCGTCCTCTCCCTCGCCCTGCGCGCCCCGCACGTCCGCCAAGTCGGCGACAAGCGCGAACCCGTGCCCGAGAAGGCCCGCGACCGCGGCTTCCCCACCACCATGGAGGTCGACTACGTCCGGGTCTGGACGCCCCCGGGTCCGAGACGGACGGCGACGCGGCAGTGACGCGGCGGACCCCCAGCAACCGCGTCCGGTGCGCGAAGAGGGATTCGAACCCCCGACCGCCTCGGTGTAAACGAGATGCTCTACCGCTGAGCTATTCGCGCCGGTCTCCAAGGCCGCCCGGAGAGAAGCCCCGCCGGATTCCGCCGCCGCGAACCTACGCCGGGCCGTCCCCTCTTCAAGGGGGAATGCGCTCCGCTCGTCACTCTCCGCCAAACCCGTTCACCGCTCCGTCTCCTCGCCCCGCGCATGTGCGTCCGGGCGACCTTTGCCAGTAAGCGCGAACGTTTTCCGGACAAAAGCTTCATAGCGGCACTTCCGCCCGCACATGATTCCTTTGAGAAACCAGCCTTCGTCCGAGTTCGAGCGCCTCATCGAGGCGCATCGCCCGCGTCTTCGTGCCTTCCTCCTCTCCCTCACCGGCAGCGAGGCCGCCGCCGAAGATCTCGCCCAGGAGACCTGCCTCGTGCTGTGGCGGAAACGCGACGAATTCGACACCGGCGGCAACTTCCAGGCGTGGGCCTTCCGGATCGCCTTCTTCGTCGCCCAGAACCATCGCCGCAAGATGGCCCGACAGCGCAGCCGCGAGATTCCCGGCGACGAACTGCTCGACCGCATCGCCGAAATCGCCACCCAGGTCCACGCCCGGCACGATGCCGAGGACCGCCGCCGCAGCGCCCTGCGCCACTGCCTTTCCAAACTCAGCGCGCCGCACCGCGACCTGGTTCTAAGCCGCTACCTAGACGGTACGAGCTTGGCCGATCTCAGCAACGCGGCGGAAATCAACCGAAACGCGATGGCGCAAAAGCTTTTCCGCATCCGCAAGAGCCTGGCCCGCTGCCTGCGCAAGCATCTCGGCGAAGCCGTCTGATACCGCAGCCCCAGCCGAACGACCCCGCCATCGAGACCGCCCCACCCCATGAGCCTGCCCAGCGATTCCACTGAATTCGACGCCATCCTTTCCGCCCTCGGCGAAAGGGAGCTGACCGAATGGGAGCGGGAGCGGCTCTGGGAACTGCTCGGAAAGGATCCCGGCAGGATCGAGGATTTCGTCGATCAATGCTTCCTCCCGGCCGATCTCCGCGGACTCGACCGAGAGACGCTCGCCGCCGCCGGGATGGCCCGTCCGCCCGCAAACGTCGTCGCCCTGCCCTGGAACGCCGAGACCCGACCGCAGCCACGATTCCGCCGCGCCATCGCCGCAGGCATCGCCGCAGCCATTCTCATCGCCGCCTTCGCCGCATCCATCCTGCGACCCGGCGGCGGCGGCGATCAGTGGGAGACCGTCGCCGCATCGCCCAACCCCGAAGACGCCCCGGATCCCGCCGCGCCCGAACCCCGCAGCACGCGTCGTGCCGGTCTCGCCCTCGACGATCCCGCCGACGAAGCCGTCGCCCTCAGCGGTCCGGCGGCTCTCGCCAACGGACGCAAACCGCGCGGAGGTCTTCCCGAAGGCGCCGGAAGCGTCCCCGAGACAATCTCCTTCAACCACCACGTGCGGCCCATCCTTTCGGAAAACTGCTTCTTTTGCCACGGCCCCGACGAAAAGACGCAGAAGGCCGATCTGCGCCTCGACACGACGAAGGGCGCCACCCGCGATCTCGGCGGCTATGCCGCGATCGTCCCGGGCAATCCCGCCGAGAGCGAAGTCTGGCGCCGCATCCTCTCGGACGACCCCGCCTCGGTCATGCCTCCGCCCGAAACCCACCGCAGCCTCGGCGATGCCGACCGCGAGATCCTGCGGCGCTGGATCGAGGAAGGCGCCGTCTACGAAGCGCACTGGGCCTTCGTCGCTCCGGTTCGCCCCGAGCTGCCCGAGGTGGACGATGCCGCCTGGGGCGCGAACCCCATCGACGCTTTCCTCCTCGCCCGGCTCGAGCGCGAGGGCATCGCCCCGAATCCGCCCGCTCCCGCCCGGATGCTGCTCCGGCGGCTCTCCCTCGACCTGACCGGCCTGCCCCCGACCCCGGCCGAGCTCGCCGCCTTCGAAGCCGAGTCGTCCCGCGACCCCGCCGCCGCCCTCGCCGCCGCCATCGACCGCCTTTTCCGCTCGCCCCACTACGGCGAACGCATGGCCCTGCCCTGGCTCGACGCTGCCCGCTACGCCGATTCCAACGGCTTCCAGCAAGACGGCAACCGCCACCAGTGGCCCTGGCGCGACTGGGTCGTGCGAGCCTATCAGAACAACATGCCGTTCGACCGCTTCACCATCGAGCAGATCGCCGGCGACCTCCTGCCGGAACCGGACGAAGAGCAGCGCATCGCCACCGGCTTCAACCGCAACCACATGCTCAACGGCGAAGGCGGAGCCATTCGCGAAGAGCAGCGGGTCAACAACGTCCTCGATCGCGTCGATGCGACCGCGACCACCTGGCTTGCCCTGACGATGGCCTGCGCCCAGTGCCACTCGCACAAATACGACCCCGTCTCGCACGAGGAATTCTACCAGTTCTTCGCCTTCTTCAACAACCTGCCCGAGAGCGGCGTCGTCGACTACCGGTCCGGCCAGGGCTGCGCCTTCGGATCCGGCGCGACGGTGCAGCTCGCCCGCCGCCACCT
>SLGN01000593.1 GCA_007123695.1 Verrucomicrobiales bacterium | reverse complement strand
TGGACGGGGTCTTCGAGCGGCTCAAGGCCGAGGGGCGCACCGGTCCGAAGCGGACGAGCGGGGCGCGGCGCATGCGGGGGGCGGACTTCGGTGGACTGCGTTCGCTGCGTGATCTAAGGGTTCGGACTGTGGGAATGGAAGAACTCGACCAGCAGGTCCGGTGAATCCGAAGTCGGTTGAGCGGTTGAGCGGTTGAGCGGGCGAGCGGGCGAGCGGGCGAGCGGGCGGAACTCCCTCTTGGAACGGGCTTCAGACAAAGGTTCGGTGGCGGTCGAGCCAGCTTTGCACGAACTCTTCGGTTTCCTCGGAGACGTCGGTGTTGAAGCGGCGCTCGAGCTCGCCGATTTCCCAGTGGGTTTGGGCGGCGACGCCGCGCCGCACGATCGACAAGGTGGCCCGCTCGGGGTGGAGGACGCGGTAGATGTAGAGCCCTCCGGCATGCACCCGATCGGCGTAGCTCGCGACGCAGTTGCCCTGGATTTCGCCTTCGTCGACGAGTTCGGAGGCGTTGGTGATGGGCTCGATCCGGCCGGGAATGCCGGGAATCGGAGGAGGTTGGAAGCAGGGCGGGCCGTCCGCGCTCGCGTGGATGAGCTGGCTGACGCGGCGACGGTAGTTCTCGGCGACCCGGTCGTGGACCGCGGCGAGGCGGGCGAGACTTTGGAAGCGTTCGCAGCGCTCCTGCGTGCGCAGTTCGTCCTGCATGCGGAGGGTGCTGGTGATCATGTGGACGACGCGGCCGCGATGGCTCTCGGCCCGGTCGCGGGCGACTTCGTCGAGCAACTGCACGGTCGCGGCGGCGCGCGCCCGGGGGTCGCGGAGGATTTCGACGACGCCGGCGTTGATGGACGCGAGGTGGTGGAGCGAGGACTTGGGTTGGCCGAGTTCACCCCGGATGACCGAGACGAGGTCTTCCCAGTTGTCCCCGTTGAGGGAGCGCGGATCGACTTTGCGGAAGAGGTTGACCGCCGCCGGGGAGGACGGCAGGTCGAGGAGCCCGAGGAGGTCGCGCTGCCGCATCGAGCTGCAATGCAGGCTCGCGATGAGCTCGCGGTCGGCCCGGAGACGCTGGGCGAGGGCGTAGGCGAGGGCGGGGTTGTTCCCGGCCAGATCGGCGGCTCCCGGATCGAGCTGCAGCATGACGAGGAGCGGCCACTGGTGGGTGGGAAAGGGCTCAAGGATCTTGGCGATGCGCTTCGGCAGCGAGAAGCGGAAATGGTCGAAGGCCCGCTTGCGGACCTGCGCCTGCGGCACGGGCCGGTTGTCGGGGGCCGAGACGGTCTGCTCGAAGAAGTCGAAGACAAGCTGCTTTTCCGAGGGTGCGTCTGCGGCGGCGCGCCTCGGGGGACGGTAGGGATGGACGAGGCGGAAATCGGGATGGAACTCGACCCAAGACCCTTCCCGCCCCCGGCGCATCGCCGCGCGCGGAACGGGCGACCCGGAGATGCGCATGTCCACCGAGCCCCGCGTCAGGCAGAGGGTGCCGTTGCGGAACGAGGCGCTGGATTCGGTGGCGGGTGCGGAAAGGGGCATCGGGACGGGAAGGAAACTCCATCTTGCCGACCCTTGCAACGCTCGTCCGGACGGTGGGGTCTTTTTCGATTCTGGCCCGCCGGGGCCATTGATTTTTCCGATTGGCGAAATGCACTCAACGGTTCAGAAACCAGAATCCGGCGGTGAGGTAGCTCGCGTAGGATACCCAGGCCAGATAGGGGGCGAGCAAGCCTGCGGCGAGGCGGTCCAATCTGCGGAAGGACATGATCGTGAGGAGGATGGCGATCCAGAGGAGGGCGATTTCGAGAAGCGCGACTCCGAGGAGGTGGGCGCCGAAGAAGATCGGCGTCCACGCGAGGTTCAAGGCGAACTGGATCGCGAAGAGTCCAAGGGCAAGCCTCTTGGTGCCGCCCGCCGGAGCGAGATGCCAGACGCGGGCGAGGGCGATGCCCATCATGGCGTAGAGCAGGGTCCACACGGGTCCGAAGACGACATTCGGCGGCGTGCCCAGGGGGCGCTCCAGAGTGGCGTACCACCCGGGGATGGAGCTGGAGGTGACGACGCCGCTGGCTCCGCCGAGGAGGAGGCAGACGAGAGCGCAGAGGAGGTTTTTCGACCAGAGCGGCACGTCCGTAGAGGGGTGAGGAAGGCTAGGTCTGCGGGGGATTCCGGCGGGCGGTCCTCTCGACCGCGTCGGCTAGAGCTCGATTCCTTCCTGGGTGAGGACTTCGGAGAGGGCGGACTCCATCAGCGAGCGGCACTCGGCCGTGGTGCGGTGAAGGTAGGAGTGGAGCCGCGCGTCGTCGGGGTTGCGGTCTTCGCACTGCTCGCTGTAGCGCTCGAAGGCGACCAGGCTTGAGAGCAGGTTGGCAAGGTGCTGCGGGCACTCGCACTTCACCACCGAGGAGATCCGTCCGATGCGGACGAGCTGCTCGTCGGAGTAGCGCCGCACCGGGAACGGGCCGGTGCTCCGGAGAGTTTCCGGAGGAGGCGGGGTGGGATCTTCCTGCCGCCCCGATCTCAGGGCGAGCTGGATGTCGGCGATGCAGGCGAGCTGGATCTCGGCCGACTCGACAGGGGCGCGCAGGGCGGTGATGCGTTTGATGTCGAGAGGCTGGATGGTGTCGACCTGGGCAAACTGGTAGACGAGGATGGCACGGCGGGCCTTCATCGACTGGACCTGTTCTTGGAGTTCGGCGATGTCTTCGGGGAAAATCGTGTCGCGCTCGATAATGAGGAGATCGGCGGAGCCGGGACGCAGGCTTGCGCCCATCTCGCGGAAGGATGGGAACTCGCCCACGATGCGCAAGGCCGGGGTGTTGTCGGCGGCGGACCGGACCGCCTGGAGGATCTTCGTGCCCATCGTCGCGATGCGACAGACTCCGGTCGGGGCGACGTTTTCGAGAAAGTCAATGTCGGCGCGAGCGTCGAGAACGTTGGAGATCCGCTCCTCGAGCTGGTCGGTGTCCAGCTTTGCGATGGAGCCGATGGCGTGACCGTTGTCGACGAGTGTTTTCAGCAGGGAGAGGCGCTGGATGTCGTCGAGGGTGTAGCGGCGGCGCTTCGAATCGCTGCGCCGCGGCTCGACGACGCCGTAGCGCCTTTCCCACACGCGAAGGACGTGTGAAGAAATTCCCGTGAGCCTTGCCACGGCGCTGATTTCAAAAAATTCCTCGTCGGGGGTCTTCATGACGACTTTGTCAGGTTTCGAGCGGAGACGCGTCGAAGGTTACGAAGGAAAGGAGTCTCGCGAAAATTTTCTCGAAAAAGTTCTTGTCTAAGTTCTGTTCATAGACAAATGTTGGTCAACTCCGAAATAACTTCGACAAAATATGAGCAGCGAAAAAAACAATGTAGCAGACCGTCAAGCAGAGGCAGACCTGATGACGAGGGTCGCTGGAGGGGACCAGGCCGCTTTCGCCGAACTCTCGGAAAAGTATTCCGCGCTCGTCTTTTCGACGGCGTTCAAGGTGCTGAACCACTACGAGGACTCCGAGGACGTGATGAACGAGGTCCTCGCGACGATCTGGCGGAAGGCCGGCACCTACCACCCGAAGAAGGGTTCGCTCGTGACCTGGATCTGCACGACGACACGGAACCGGGCCATCGACCGCGTCCGCAGCGTGCAGCGCCGCTGCGCCCTCTACGACCGGTTCGAGGAGAAGCTCGACGGCGATTCGCCGGAATATTCGCTGACGGGGCGCGAGGCGCTCTATCTCTCCGACGCGCGAACCATCCTCCAGTCGGCGGTGGTTTCGCTTTCGGCGGAGCAGCGAGAGGTCATCGAACTGGCCTACTTCGAAGGACTGACCCAGAAGCAAATCGCGGAGCGCATCGACAGCCCCCTCGGCACGGTCAAGGCGCGCATCCGTCGGGGAGTCGAAAGGCTCCGCGCGACCATCGACGACCGGCTCAAGGGCGAGGGCAACGCGTTGCTTGGCGGCGTGGCGGAGTGAGTTCGCGGTCTTCAAGATCGCGGGAGGACCGGGGCACCTCCCCGGCCTCGCCTCGCACCGCGCATCGCCGGTCTTCCCCCATTGCATTTCCCCCCCGGCAAGCCCAAGGTGTGCGGCATGGCCCATCGCTTTCTCCACCGCCGCATCGTCGAGTTCGCCGACACCGATGTCGCGGGGATCATGCACTTCTCCAACTTCTTCCGCTTCATGGAGTCGGCGGAGCACGCCTTCTACCGATCTCTGGGCTTCTCTGTGCATCCCTTCCGGCACGGAGTCGGAATGGGCGGGCCGAACGTCGGCTGGCCCCGGGTGCATGCCTCGGCCGACTACCGGTTGCCGCTCCATTTCGAGGAGGTGGTGGAGATCGAGTTGTTGGTCGAAACCTTGCGCAACAAGACGATCCACTACTACTTTCAGTTTTGGAAGAATCCCGACGGAGGAGACGACCGCGCTCTCGCGGCGACGGGCCGCTTCACCGTGGTCTGCGTCTCCTTCGACACCGAAACCCGCCGCATGAAAGCGGTTGCCATCCCCGAGGAATGGCGCGAGAAGATCGAGACCGCTCCCGAGGGATTGGTTCCTTCCTGAGATCCGGCGCAGCCACGGCGGCGGAATCCTCTTTCAGTAAAAACGGCAAATCGAATTGATGGACATGAGCAGCTATTCCTGGCTATTTTTCGCCCTCGGCACCGTCGTGACCTGGGGGCTCTACGGCATTTTCCTCCACATGGGCCAAGTCGGCATGGGCGATCCCGCGAACGGGCGCTACAAGGCCTTTCTCTTCGTCGGCGTCGCCTATTTCCTGACGGCGGTGCTCGCCCCGCTCGCCATCCTCGTGGCCCGCGGTTCGGACTGGAACTTCCCCGGCAAGGGCCTCTGGCTCTCGCTCATCGCCGGGATCCTCGGGGCGATCGGCGCTTTCTTCGTGCTCCTCTCGCTCGGCGCGCTCTTCGCGCAGGGCAACCGCAGCGCCCCCGCCGTCGTGATGTCGATCATCTTTGCCGGCGCCCCTATCGTCAACGCGATCGTGTCGATGGTGATGCATCCGCCTGCGGGAGGTCTTGCGGGGATCCGCTGGCCTTTCGTTCTCGGCATCGTGATGGCGGCGACGGGCGCCTATCTGGTGGTGAAGTTCAAGCCCGACCCGGCTCCGGCGGGCCACGCCAAAAAGCCGGCTCCGGCGGCGGAATCGCCAAAGGCGTGATGACGCGTCCGCGAATCGAGTCGGTCCAGGCCGCCCGCCTCGCCGCGCTGCTTGCGGAACTCCGCGCGGGAAATCCCTTCTACGGTCCCCGGCTCGCGAAGGCGGGTCTGGGGGACGGCGGGACAACTCTGGCCGACTTCGTCGCGCGGATGCCCTTCACCACGAAGATGGATCTCGTGTGGGACCGCGAGGAGTTCCCCCCCTACGGATCGAACCTCACCTATCCGATCGGGCGCTACACCCGATTCTGCCAGAGCAGCGGCACGACCCGGGCCCCCATGCCGACGCTCGACACACCCGAGAGTTGGTCGGCCATGCTCGACTGCTGGGACCGCGTATACGAAGCCGCCGCCATCCCGCCCGGCGAGCGGATCTTCTTCGCCTTCTCCTTCGGGCCCTTCCTCGGCTTCTGGACCGCCTTCGAAAGCGCGACGCGGCGGGGCAACCTCGCGATCCCCGGCGGGGGGCTCAGCAGCAAAGCCCGCCTCCAGACCATGGTCGCGCACGATGTCGAGACGCTCTGCTGCACCCCCACCTACGCTCTGCGGCTCGGCGAACTCTACGCCACGCACCGCGACGACGAGACGGCGGCCTACCGGCTGCGGAAGATCATCGTGGCCGGTGAGCCCGGCGGCAGCCTGCCCGAGGTGAGAAAGCGCCTCGCCGAGCTGTGGAAGGGCGCGCGCGTCCACGACCACCACGGCATGACCGAGACCGGCCCGGTGACCTACGAAGATCCCGAAAAGCCCCTCGCCCTCTGCGTGCTGGAAGATTCCTATCTGGCCGAGATCATCGACCGCGACACCCAGCTCGAGGTCGTGCCGGGGCAGCGGGGCGAGCTGGTGCTGACAACCCTGACGCGTACGGCGAGCCCCCTGCTGCGCTACCGCACCGGCGACCTCGTGGAAAAGGCGTATTTCCAACCGCCGGGCGGAGGCGAGCCGGTCCTCTGCCTCGAAGGCGGCATCCTCGGACGCATCGACGAAATGGTCGTGATCCGCGGGGTCAATGTCTACCCCAGCGCGGTCGAGAAGATCATCCGCGGCTTCCCCGAGGTGGTCGAGTTCCAAGTCGTCCAGACGACGCGCCAGTCCATGGCCGAGCTCGAAGTGATGATCGAAGCCGGTGCGAAAGCGGGCCCCGACCTCGCCGGACGCGTCGCGCGGGAACTGGGAGACGCCTTTACCCTGCGCATCCCCGTCACGGCTGTCGAGCCGGGTTCGCTGCCCCGCTACGAGTTCAAGTCGAAGCGCTGGATCAAGCGGTGATGGGAAGGGCTCTTGACGCCCCCGGCGCGGGCCGCTTAGGATGCGGGAGTTCCCGCCCCGCCCGTTGCCGGCGGCTTCGGCGGTAGCCGACGCGCGACCGACGCCTTTTCCCTCTTCCACAACCTGCGCCTTGAGTCCTAACGAGAACAGCGCCGATCCCCACCAGCCCCACCTCGTCGAATGCCGCGGGGTCGGATTTGCCTATTCCCGGACGAAGGTTCTCGAGGAAGTCTCCTTCGTCCTGCATCGCGGAGAGTCCCTGTGCATGATCGGCCCGAACGGCGGAGGCAAGTCCACGCTCGTGAAGCTGCTGCTCGGGCTGCTGGAGCCGACCGAGGGCCAAGTTCGGGTGCTCGGGCGGAAACCGTCCGAAGTCCGCACCGCGATGGGCTACGTGCCCCAGGCGATGCGCTTCGACCCCCAGTTTCCCGTCGCCGCGATCGACATCGTGCTGATGGGCCGTCTCGACCGGATCCGGATGGGCCGGTTTTCGCGCCGGTGCCGCGAGGTCGCCAACGAGGCTCTCGCCGAAGTCGGGATGGCCGGCTTCGCGAAGCGCCCCTTCTCCGATCTGTCCGGAGGCGAGAGACAGCGCGTCCTCGTGGCGCGGGCGCTCGCCTGCGAGCCGCAGTTCCTCATCCTCGACGAGCCGACCGCGAACATCGACCTCGCCGTCGAGGCGCAGTTGATCGAGTCCCTCGCGAGACTGCGGGAGCGCATGACCATCCTGATGGTGACGCACGATCTCGACCTCGTCGCCGCGCTGGGAGACTCGGTGCTCTGCGTCAACCACCTCGTCCACCGGCACCCGTTGCCGCTTTCTGGCGAGACGATCCAGGAGATCTTCAGCGGTCGCCGGCGACTCGAACACGACCGCCGCGCCCACGTCGACGAGGATGCCGCCCACGCCTGCGACCATGACTGACTTTTTCGCCGACTTCATCGACGCGGTGGGGACCGTGCCGCTGATCCGCTACTCCCTGCTGGCCGGAGCCGTTTCCAGCCTGATCTTCGGTGTCGTCGGCTCGCTCGTGGTGACCCGCCATATCGCCTACGTGGCGGCGGCCATCGCCCACAGCATCCTTGGCGGCATCGGGGCCTCCGTCTACTACAGCCGAGTCCACGACCTGCCCTGGCTCACCCCCATGGTCGGCGCCATCGTCGCGGGCCTCATCTCGGTGGCGCTAATCGGATGGGTCAGCCTGCGGTTCAAAGAGCGCGAGGACACCATCATCGGCGCGATCTGGTCCGCCGGCATGGCGGCAGGGCTGCTCTTTCTCCACTATTCGCCGGGAAAGGCCGTCAACCTCGAGAGCTACATCTTCGGCAACATCCTGCTCACCTCGCGCGAGGACGTCGTCATGACCCTCGCCCTCGGTCTCGTCGTGCTGCTGCTCGTCGCGGTCTTCTACCACAAGCTCGTCGCCGTCTCCTTCGACGAAGAATTCGCGAGATTGCGCGGAGTCTCGACGCGGGCCTACTACTTTCTGCTGCTCGCCCTCACCGCCATGAGCGTGGTGTTGCTCGTTCGCATCGCGGGCATCATCCTGGCGCAGGCCCTCATCATTCTGCCGGCGGCGACCGCGTCGCGCTTCTCGCGCTCGCTCTGGACCATCATGGTGATCGCGGTGGCGATCACCTTCCTTTGCAACACCGTTGGCCTCGCCGTCAGCTACGAACTCGACGTGCCGACAGGTCCCTTCGTCGTCTTCGTCGCAGTGGCGTTCTATGCTGTTTCCTTCCTATACCGGCGGCGGACGCACTAGCAGAATCCGCCATTGCACAGCTGTGCGCATGCTGCGCTAAGAGCGCCTTCTAAACTTTCGACGGCAAGGCGAAGCGGCTCGCACGGCGCAACCTCGGGATGCCGCAGGTCAGCGACCTCTTCGAGACCGGCGGCATCGCGCGCTTCCGCAGCGCCATCGCCGATGGTGTTTTCGCCGAATTGAAGGCCGAGGTGCCTGCGGGGCCAAAACGGACGGGCGAATGGCGCAAGCGCCGCATTGAGCATGCCCGGCGCCTTTGCCGGACCTCTCCCCTCAGCTCTTCGACTGCATGGCAATGACGCCGTCCCACCCGGCCGGGGCCTGGTGGTTGTGCTGCAGGATCTGGCTTAGAAGGATGTCCTTGCCGAGATCCTGCGGCGGGATGGAATGCAGCAGTTCGTAGGCCTCGTTCCAGTCTCCGGAGAGAAACGCGGCGAGCGCCTTTTCGTATTGTTCGATGTCGGCGTCGCTCAGGATCTCGTTTTCGCCTGCGGGGTGCATCACTTCGCTGACGTCGAGGGCCGTGAGCAGTCCGTAGGGGCGGATCCTCGCCAAGCGCCGCGAGCGGGCCACCGTGGCCGGCATGCGTTGGCGAACGATTTCCGCAGTGGTTTCGTCGACGATGATGGGAACACGCAGGATTTTGGTGAGTCCCTCGAGGCGGGAGGCGAGGTTCACGACCGGGCCGAAGACCGTCACCTTGGCTTGGTCCTTGCTGCCGATCTGGCCGGCGACGGCATTGCCGGTGGCAAGTCCGACGCCGGCGCGGAAGCCTGCGAGCGGGTGGGTGGGATCGGCGGAAAATCGCTGGAATTCGGCTTGGATGTCGAGCGCCGCCATGCAGGCTTGCTGGACGTCGTCGTCGTGCGAGAGCGGCCAACCCCAGAAGGCCATGGCGCAGTCGCCGAGGAAGTCGGCAACGACGCCCCCGTGATCGTGGATGGATTTCGTCATGACCCCGAGGGCCATGCTGACCCGCTCGAGCACTTCGGTGAGGTGTGCGGCCTCGAGTTCGACCTTTTTGGAAAATCCCCGCAGGTCGCAGAAAAGGACGGTGACTTCGGAGTCCCGCGGTTTCAGGGCGGTTTCCGGATCGCTGGCCGAAACGATGCGCAGTACGCTTGGCGAGAAGAAGTGTCCGAGGATGCCCTGCCGGTGCTGCAGGTAGCTGTTCTGGCGGAGGGCGCTGACGATGGCTGCGACGAGTTCGGCGAATTTGACGTCTTCGCTGAGGTCGTTGCTGCTCCACGGGGCCAGCGCGGAGGCGGGCGAAGCGCCCTGGAGGCGTCCCGCGACGTAGATGGCGAGCCCCTTGCCTCCGCTGCCGTGGAGGGGGGTGCAGAAGGACCAGTCGAAGTTCCCCATGAGCGTGAACATCTGCTCGGACTCGTCCTGCTTGGTGGTCCAGACGTGGACGACGCTCTGCTCTTCGGCGAGGACGGCTTTTTTCACGAGCCGGGCACTGGGCTTGAAGGACCCGGCCACGGTACGGTGGACCGAACTGAGGACGCGGATGTTCGGTTCCGAATCCTCGACCGCAGCGTTGCCGCCTGCCTCCAGCTCGAGAATGCAGGCGACGTCGGCTTTTCTGATGCCGTCGAGGAGTAGGTTGACGGCCTGTTCGAGGAGTTCGGACTCGTGCGGAGCGCTCTCGATGACCTTGGCGAGATGCCCGAGGACGTCGAGGCGATGGGGCGCGTCACGGAAGGGCACCTGGCGCAGCTTGTCGGGGCTAATGCTGAAGGCGTGCAGAACTTGCCGCCCGTCGCCAGTGGAGAGCGAGCCATCGTCCCCGCTTTCGACGGTGAAGATGGTGCCTCCGATGACGAAGGGCTCGCCCGGCTTGACCTTGAAGGCCCCCGCCTTTTCGCCGCGGTGGTAGATGGGGTTGCTGGCCTCGGGAAGGCGCCGCACCTCCAGCCGCTGGTTCTCCCAGGTGAGTTCGGCATGGCGGCGGGAGAGGAAGCGCTCCCAGGGGATGTTCCAGTATTCCGATTCCCTGCCGAGGACGACGGTTTGGGATTCGGGCAGCCTCTGGCGCCAGGTCTGGCCTTCTTCTTCCCCTTTGGCGACGAGCTCGTTCATGGTTGCATGGTAGGGTGGCCGGGCTGGCGAAGGCTATTCGATGCGGTCGGCGGACCGCATCGAGGCCGAAAGGCTGGTCTGCGAACGCAGCGTCGTGGTGCGGCCCCAGAACTTGAGGGCGCGGAGCTTGCCCGGAGAATTCACGGCGAGAAGGACGAGCCACCACATCGCGCCGATCACGGCAGTGGTGAGCAGCAGGGCGACGAGGACGCTGTAGAGGAATAGGGAGCCGAGGCGAGAGAGCGGCGCGAGCGTCTCCCCCATCCGTTCCTGCACGACGATGGCCCAGTCGGTGTCGAGGACGGCGTCGTCTCCGCGCTGAACCTTTACCGGTGCGACCGAGGCCATCCAGGGTTCCGTGTCGCCCTGCTCCGCCACGGGATCGAGGTAGCCCATCTTGGTCGAACCGCCGTAGCCCGCGTTCTCGTTTTCGCCGGGAGCACCGGCGGCATCGAGCAGCGTCTGGAACTCGCCGAGCTGCGCCGCGGAAAGGTAGACGGACTCGCTGGTGAGGCGATCCCGGTCGAGGGCGGGATGCTCGACGACGAGGCCCCGGCGGCCGACCTGGTCGTTCTTGAGATCGACGAGCACGGAGAGCTGGTTCCGGGATCCCTCGAACTCGGCGAAGTTCCCCATGCGCGCCTCCATCGCGATGATGCCGAGCGGCTTCCCCGCGGCGTCGCGGATCGGCACGCTGAAGGCCACGGCGAGTTCGTTCTCGGGCTGGCTGCGGAAGATGTTGCTGCGATGGGGCGCGGAGATCATTTCGGGCACGGGGTCGGTCGGTCCGAGTTCCCTGCCCTGGCCGTGGAAGTATTCGCGGTGGCCGAAATAGCTGCCGATGAGATTTTCGGCGCCGGGGCTGAGGGCCCGCACCCGCCCTTGGCGGTCGAGGACGAACCAGTAGGAGGCCGCCGTCCTTTCGCTGAACTGGCTGTTCCAGTAGGCCATCTGTCCGTCGAGCCATTGCTGGAACTCGGATCGGAATTCGCCCGGGTCGGCGGCGAGCCAATCCGCCAGCGGAGGATGGGACGAGCTCTGCTCGAGGATGCGCCAGCGCTTGTCCACCTCGAGGCTGAAGCGTCCGGCGATGGAGGTCGCCGCGAGTTCGTTGCTCTCGAGGGTGCGCCGCAGCAGGTGGGTCGATGCGGTGGAGAGCGTGGTGCGGAAGACGAACCATGCCGCCACCGCCATCATCCCCACGACGAGCCCCGGTCCCACCAAGCCGAGCAGCAGCATGGGGCGCTGGCGCTTGCGGGCTTCGCGCTGCTCGAGGGCGTTGAGGAAGGACTGCACGTTGCGGCAGCGCCGGTGCGGGTCGAACTCGAGGCACTTGTCGATGATCTCGGCGAGCTGCTTGTCGACGTCGGGGTGGAGACGGTGGGCCGACGGCTTCTCGTGATCGGCGGCGAGGTTGCTGTAGCTCTTCAGCATCGTCTCGAGCGAGCCTTGCGAGGAGAGTTCGTGCGATACCTCGTCGGTGAGAAAGGGCAGCTCGCCGGTGATCATGCGGTAGAGCATGGCGCCGAGCGCGTAGACGTCCCATCTCGCGTCGGGCACGGCGGCGAGGTCGGCCTGCTCCGGGGCCATGTAGAACATCGTGCCGAGGGCGGGCGCCTGTTCGTGCTTGAGTCGGGCCTGGCCGAAATCCGCGAGACGCGGCTTGCCGTCCTGGTCCATCATGATGTTCCCCGGCTTGAGGTCGCAGTGGAGGATGCCCTTGTCGTGGGCGTGCCCGAGCCCGACGGCGACGTCGCGGATGATCCGTACGGCCTCGGCCACGCTCATGGGCCCTTCGCGGAGACGGTCCTCGAGAGATCCGTAGCCCATGTATTCCATGACGTAGTAGGGCGGGTCGGCGTCCCACCCCACGTCGAAAAGCTGCACGACGTGCCGGTCGGAAAAGAGGTATTGGAGCTTTTCCACCTCCCGCGTCATGTGCGACCAGTCGATGCCGCCGCGGTGGTTGTAGAACTTGATCGCGACTTCGCGGCCGCTGTTGCTGTCGATCGCCTTCCACACCTCGCCGTAGGAGCCGCGGCCGAGGAATTCCTCCTGTTCGTAGCCGGGAACCCGCAGGGGCGGCTCGGCGTGCTCGATGCTGAGCGCGGCGGAACGGGCGAAATCGGCCTCGCCCATCCGCGCCGTGTCTCCGAACGGGACGCCGGCCCCGGGAGCGCTCTCCGCGCCCTCGGGACTCGTGCATTCGGTGTCGCTGGCTTCTGGGGGCACGGTTCGGGAGGTTCGGATTCTTGCCGCAGGAGTTACCTAGATAAGCTCCGAAACGGGGAGTTTCAACTTGGCGGCAGGCGCGCGATTCCGATTCGGGAATCCTTCGGAATCGATCCTGCCGACGACCGTGGAATTCGGACAAGCGGTTCGCCTTCGCATGCGGAAGGTTCGCTGGGCTTCCGCCGCCGCGCTACGCAGGGGGCGGCGGAAAAAGCGCAATTTCTGCGAAGTCGCGGAGGGCTCGGCCCGTGGCGGGCTTTACCTCGGACCAAGGCAGTAAAGGTGCCTCTCGCCGCGCAGGAAGAGGCGGTCGCCGTAGACCGCGGGCGAGGCCGAGACTTTTTCGCCGAGGGCGGAGCGGGCCACGACGTCGAAGCTGGGACCGGCCTTCACGACCGAGACGATGCCCTCGTCGGAGGTGAAGTAGACGAGCCCGTTGGCCGCGAGGAGCGAGGCGCTGTGGCCGCCCTCGAGACGCTCGCGCCAAAGGCGTTCGCCAGTCGCGGCGACGAAGCAGCTGGCCACGCCGTTGTCGGCGACGACGACGAAATAGTCGCCCGAGACCACCGGGCTGGGCACGTAGGAGGCGCCGACGGTTTCCCGCCAGGCCACGTGGGTGTCGGTGACATTGCCGCTGCCGTCGGGCCGGATCGCGAGCATGTGCTTCTGCGGGAAGCCGCAGGTCATGAAGAGGAGCCGCTCGCCTTCGTGGTAGACGAGGGAGGCGACGAACTGCTCGGTGGGACCGTCGATGAGCCAGATCTGCTCGCCGGTGTCGGGGTCGTAGGACGCCACCGAGAGGCTGCCCGAGAGGATCATCTGGACGCGGCCGTCGATCTCGCGCAGGATCGGGGTGCAGTAGCTGCGGGTCTTGTTGGGCCGGTCGGTCTTCCACACCGTCTCGCCGGTGGCTTGGTCGAGGGCGACGAGGTAGGCGTCGCCGTCGTGGTCGCCGTTGACGAGGACCTTGCCGTTCCAGAGCACGGGGCAGGAGCAGTATCCGTGCTTGCTGGAAAAGCGGCCGGGCCGCGATTCCCAGAGCCGGTCGCCGTCGGGACTGTAGGCGGCGACGAACATCTCCTCGCCGTCGAGGAAGCTCACGAAGATTCGCCCGCCGTCGGTGGCGGCAGTGCTGGAGGCGCGGCTGTTGAGCCGATGGATGTCCTCGAAGGGGGCTTCGAGGACGGTCCGCTGCCACAGGATGCCGCCGCCGTCGCGGTCGAGGCACAGGAGGAGACGGCGCCCCTCGTCGGCGGCGGTGAGGTAGATTCTGTCGTCCCAGACGATGGGGGAGGAATGCCCTTCGCCGGGAATGGGGGTCTTCCAGACGGTGTCGGCGGCGGGGTCGAAGGCGACGGGCAGACCGGGGGACGCGGCGGCGCTCCCGTCGCCGCGGGGACCGCGCCAGCCGGGCCAGTTTTCCGATGCCGTCAAAGGTGCTCCACCGATCGCGAGGAGGCAGGCGAAAAGGGAAATGCGCCGCAGCAGGGGCGCGCCAGCGATGCGGCGGCACCCGGCTCCTGGAGGGGGGAGGAAGTCCATGGCGGGGAGCCTACGGCGGGCGCGCGGCGGCGCAAGAGGCGCACCTGCGACGCGCTCCCGAGATTCAGGAATCCGTCCCTCTTCACCGAGATGCCGCAGCATCGGGAGCCTCGGGTCCGCGTTCGGAGGCGAGGGCTCTCTTGAAACGAGCGAGGGCCTCGCCGCCGTTGTCGCCGGCCTGCGAGGGTTCGAGCTGGGTGCCCTCGTGCCATTCGTTGAAGGAGGTCACGGCGAGGGCGGGAAACTGCGGGTCGAGGGTGTCGGCGGCGAGCTGGAGGAAGGCCTCGAGGGTGGAGTCGGGTCCGGCGCCGGGGCGGATCGCGCGGGGGATCGTGTAGTGCCGCCCGCCGGAGTCGAAGCCGGGCATGACGCCGGGCAGGAAGGCCACGCCCTTCGCTGCGGCGGCCTCGCGGTGGCGGCGGTAGACTATGCCGCAGTCGCGCAGGAAGTCGCTCCAGTCCTTGGCCCCGGCGTAGGTGGGCGGGCCATGCATGTTGTAGGCGGTGACGGCGTCGTAGCGTGCCAGCCGGCCCGGATCGGGGTCGCCCCAGTAGACTTCGTCGCCGACGAGGTAGAGGGCGGCGCCCCGGATCTCGACAACGGCGCGGACGCGGGCAAGGGCGCGCTCCCATTCCCCGGAGAAGGCGCGGGCGAGGTAGAGATGCACGACGGGCCGCCCGTCGATGCGCTGGCAGGCGGGGTGGGAAAAGTAGTGCTCGGCGAGGTGGCGGAAATGCGAGACGAAGGCCTCGGTTTTTTCCTCGTCGAACTCGATGCCCCGCTCGGGGTCGAGACCGAGGAGACCCTCGGCTTCGTAGAGGACGGCGAAGGTGGTGCCGGACTCCGCCTCCGCGAGCGCGGGGAGGACGTGGTGGATCAGGGTCTCGTCCTCCCACGAGCCGGGGCCCCACCACGAGCAGATCCAGTTGTCGATGCCGTAGCTGCGGGACCAGTCGAGGTGCTGCCGGATAGTGGCCTCGGCACGCGAGGAGTATTCGCCGAGGGCGGGCGCGGCGGCGGTCCCGCGTCCGGGGTAGCCTTCGTCCCAGTGCCGTCCGTCCTGTCCGTACCAAGGATAGTAGTAGGCCGAGACGTGGAGGGCATCCCCGGCGCCGGCGCCGGGCA
>SLGN01000493.1 GCA_007123695.1 Verrucomicrobiales bacterium | reverse complement strand
TGGGTCTGCTCGGGCCAGTCGAATATGCGCTGGAGCGTTGCCCAGTCCGACGACGCAGACCTGGAGACGGCGACGGCGAACTATCCCAACATCCGCCTCGTCACCGTGCCGAACCTGGGGACCCAGGAGAAGCAGGACGACTTCGACGGACGCTGGGAGATCTGCACGCCCGAGACCGTGGGCGGATTCTCGGCGATTGGCTACTTCTACGGCCGCCAGCTTCACCAGACCCTCGGGGTGCCGATCGGGCTGATCAACAACGCGTGGGGCGGCTCGGCTGCTGAGGCCTGGGTGTCGCGAGAGACGCTCGAGACCGACGAGCGATTCGCCGACGTGATCGAAAAGTGGACGGAGATCGAGGCCACCTACGACCACGAAAAGGCGGTGGAGGCGTGGAAGGCGCGAGCGGAGGAGGCGAAACTCGCGGGCCGTCCCGTCCCTCGCCCGCCCGCCGACCAACTGCGCGGCAACCAACGGCCCGGCAACATCTGGGCGGGGGTGCTGCATCCCACCATCGGCTACGGGATGCGGGGCGCGATCTGGTATCAGGGGGAGTCGAACGCCTCGCGCGCCCATCAGTACCGCGATCTGTTTTCCCTGCTCATCTCCGAATGGCGCGAGGCATGGGGCATCGGGGACTTTCCCTTCTATTGGGTGCAGCTTGCCGATTTCAAGGCCGAGCAGCCGGAGCCGGGAGATTCCGACTGGGCCGAACTGCGCGAGGCGCAGACGCAGACCCTCGCGCTGCCGAACACGGGGCAGGCGGTGATCTACGACATCGGCGAGGGCCGGGACATCCACCCGCGCGACAAGCAGAATGTGGCGAAGCGGCTCGCCCGCCTTGCCCTCGCCAAGGACTACGGAATGCCGATCGAGCATCTCAGCCCCACCTTTCAATCGATGGAGGTCGAAGAGGGCAAGGTCGCGCTGACCTTCGACAACGTCGGCAGCGGTGGGCTCTACGCCTTCGACACCGAGGAGGTGACCGGTTTCGCCGTCGCGGGCGAGGACCGCGTCTGGCATTGGGCGGAAGGTCGCGTCGTGGCCCCGGACAAAGTCGAGATCTCCAGCGAAGCGGTGCCCGCTCCTGTCGCGGTGCGCTACGCCTGGGCCGACAATCCGGTGGCGAATCTGCGGAGCCGCCTCGGGCTGCCGGTCGTTCCCTTCCGCACCGACGACTGGCCCGGCGTGACGGGCGGCGGGGAGTGAAGCTGTGAACCGTTAGCCGTTAACTCGTTCACTGTTTACCGTTCACCCCCAAAGCCCGTGTCCGCCGACCCCTACGCCTCCGACAGCTCTCTCGTGGCCGAGCCTCCCGACTCCTTCCGGGGCACGTTGCGGCATCTCGGGCCGGGGTTCATCCTGTCGGCCTCGATCGTCGGTTCGGGAGAGCTCATCGCCACGACGGCGCTCGGGGCCGAGGCGGGATTCGTCGCGATGTGGGTGATCATCGTGAGCTGTCTGGTCAAGGTCTTCGTCCAGCTCGAGTTCGGCAAGCACGCCATCCATTCGGGGGAGACGACTTTCGAGGCCCTCAACCAACTGCCGGGGCCGAGGCTCTTCAAGGGAGGTTGGGCGACGTGGGCGTGGCTGCTGATGATGGTGATCAAGCCGCTGCAGGTCGGGGGAATCATCGGAGGGGTGGGCCTCGTCCTGAACATCATCGTGCCGAACGTCTCGGCCACGGTCTGGACCTGTCTCGCCGCACCGGTCGTCTCGCTGATGGTGTTCCGGGGCAAGTACCGCTTCATCGAGCGGCTCTCGCTCGTGATGATCGGGCTTTTTGCGATGTTCACCGTCGCCTGCGTCGTCGGGGTGCAGTTCACCGACTTCGCCATCTCGCGGGCCGATCTCGTCGAGGGACTTTCGTTCTGGAACGGCATTCCCGTCGCCTACATCGGGGTGGCCGTCGCCGCCTTCGGAATCACCGGGGTGGGGGGCGACGAGGTCATGGCCTACAACTACTGGCTGCTGGAGAAAGGGTACGCCGCCCGCACCGGCAGGCGCGAGGACTCTCCCGAGTGGCAGCGGCGGGCGAGGGGATGGATCCGCGTGATGTATTGGGACGCCTTCCTCTCGATGGTGGTCTACACGCTGATGACCGTCGCCTTCTACCTGCTCGGCGCGGCCATCCTCCATTCCCAGGGGCTCGTCCCGGAGGGCTACGAGATGGTGCGGACGCTCTCGAGGATGTACACCGATTCGCTCGGCGGGTGGGCCGAGACGGCGTTCCTCGTGGGCGCGTTCTTCGTGCTGTTCTCCACGCTCTTTTCGGCCCTGGCGGGGTGGAGCCGGCTCTTTTCCGACGCGTTCAGCGCGGTGGGGCTCTTCGACTACCACAATCCCGTCTCGCGGGGCCGGGCCATTGCGATCTTCTCCTTTTTCTTTCCGGCGCTCTGGGCCGGGCTCGCCATCGCCTACAAGGATCCCGTCTGGATGGTGCTGGTCGGCGGTGCGATCACCTCGGTCATCCTGCTGCTGGTCGTGGTCGGAGCCGTCCATTTCCGCTACCGCCGCCTGCCTGCCGAGCTGCGTCCGACGCGGGGCTACGACATCGGCTTCTGGATCAGCGTCGCCGCGATCCTCGGGCTCGCCTTTCTCGCGGTGTGGAAGGCGGTCGAATAAGCCCGCGGCACAGGCCAAGGGCACGCCAACAAAAAGCCCCGTCCCGGCGGCGGGAAGGGGCTTTCCGAGAGGTATCCGGCGCAGGGCCGGGAAGGCGGGGAGGTTTCAGGGCTTGTGCTTCGAGTGGCACGCCTTGCAGTTCGCGGCTTCCTTGAGCCGACCGACCGCGTCGGCTCCGGTGTCGCCGCCGGCGACGGCGTCCATCGCGGCGATCAGTTCGGCGATCTTTTCCTCGTAGTCCGACTGGTCTCCCTCGGGCGCCTTGGTGCCGTGCAGCTTCTTGACGAGGGCGGCGAGTTCCTTGGTCTGCTTCGGCGAGGTCTTGCCCTTGGTCGCTTGGTTCATCAGGCTGTCGTCGCCCTTGAAGCCCTCCTTCATGACTTTCGAAATGACCTCGCTGTGGTCGTCGGCGACGGTGAACGCAGCGAAGGAGAAGAGGGCGGCAGTGGTGAAAAGAAGAATGGATTTTTTCATGGCGGCTTCTGTGTATCCAACGGGCCGCAGCGGAGCAAGGAGAAAATGGTGAAATTTTCAGCAGGCCAAGCAGGGGGCGCCGGTGCATTGTCCTCCGCCATAGCCCGGTTGCCCGCCGCTGTCGAGGCCCGATCCCGGATCGGGCCTTGTTGCGCCTCTTTCGATTTCCACGTTTCCCTGGTTGCCTTTCCCCTTGCGGCGGCTCCGTGCGGGTTTCTAGTTTTCGGGATGTCCTCGTGCTGTGAAAAGAAGGAGGAACCCGCACCGTCTCCCGAGCCGCAAGCTTCCTCGGCCCCTTGCTGCGGGGGCGGGGCGCGGCGGCGGGATTGGCTGCTGCGAATCTCCCTGGTCGTGATCCTCGCGGCGATCGGCCTCCGCCTCTCGGGCCTGGACCGGGCCGGGCCGTCGTTTCTGGCCGGGTTCTGCCATTCCGTCGCCGACCTCGCGGGCATGATGTGGTGGGGGACTCTCGCCGGGATCGTCGCGATCGCCTTTCTGCAATATGTGCCGCGGCGGCGCATCGAGAGGTGGCTCGGACGCAGCGGGGAGTGGGGCGGGCTGTTCCGCGCGGTCGCGGCAGGGGTGCTGTTCGACCTGTGCAGCCACGGCATCCTGCTCGTCGCCATGCAGCTCTACCGGAAGGGCTTGGGGCTGGGGCAGACCATCGCGTTTCTGGTGGCGAGTCCATGGAACTCCTTCTCGATGACCTTCGTCCTCTTCGCTCTCGTCGGGGTGAAATGGACTCTCGCCTTTCTGATCGGCTCGATGGTGATCGCCCTGATCTCGGGAATCGTCTTCGACCGGCTCGAAAGAAGCGGTCGTCTCCCGCCGAATCCCTGGTTGTCCCCCGGCGAGAACGGGGGCGGCACCGAGCCCGGTTTCGTCGAGAGCCTCGCGCCGCTACTGCGCCGTCCGTCGGGGTGGTTCGCGATCGCCAAGGGCGGTCTGCTCGAGTCGCGCATGGTGGTGCGTTGGATGCTCTTCGGCATTCTCATCGCATCGGCGATCCGCGTCGCCGTTCCCGAAGAGACCTTTGCCAACTGGTTTGGCCCCACCCTATTGGGGCTCGTTCTCACGCTCGTCGCAGCGACCATCATCGAGGTCTGTTCCGAGGGCTCGAGTCCCATCGCCGCCGACCTGCTCCATCGGGCGGCCGCTCCGGGGAACGGTTTCGCCTTTCTGATGGCGGGGGCGGCGACGGACTACACGGAAATCCTTGCCCTGCGGGAAACGACGAAATCGTGGAAGATCGCCCTGTTTCTCCCTCTCGTCACCGTTC
>SLGN01000194.1 GCA_007123695.1 Verrucomicrobiales bacterium | reverse complement strand
GCCCCTCTCCAATCTCGTCGCCGAACTCTCCGAAGTGGGGCACTTCTACGGACGGGAGACTCTCTTCCTCGGCCTCGACCTCGAGTTCCGGGCCGGAGAATGCGTCGGCGTGGTCGGCCCCAACGGAGCGGGAAAGACGACCCTGCTCAAGATCCTCCTCGGAGGGCTGGAGCCATCCGCCGGCAGCGTCCGCATCGGCAAGCGCACCGAGTTCAACTACGTCGACCAGACCCGGCTCGAGCTCGACGAAGACCGCAGCGTGCTCGAAGAAGTCGCCCAAGGCCGCGACTCTGTCGTCTTCGGCGACGAGACCCTCTCGGTGCGCGCCTATCTCGGGCGCTTCCTCTTCAGCAACGACCGCATCAACGACCGGGTCGGGAACCTCTCCGGCGGCGAAAAGAACCGGGTCCTCCTCGCGAAGATCCTGCGCCGCGGCGGCAACTTTCTCGTCCTCGACGAGCCCACCAACGACCTCGACCTCCAGACCCTGCGTGTTCTCGAGGAAGCGCTCGTGAACTTTCGCGGAACCTCCCTCGTCGTCAGCCACGACCGCTGGTTCCTCGACCGCGTCTGCGACCGCGTCGTCGTCTTCGAAGGCGCAGGCCGCGTCGTCGTCCACGAGGGGAACTATTCCTACTATCTCGAAAAAAGACGGGCCGACCTCGCCGGGACTCCCTCCAAGGACAAGCCAAACAAGTCGCGGAAATCCGCGAAGCGTTCCGATGCCCCGGAAAAGCCTCGCAAGCTGACTTGGAAGGAACTGCGCGAGCTCGAAGGCATGGAGGAGGCGATTCTCGCCGCCGAGCAGGCGGCCTCGGATCTCGAGACCAAGCTCAACGATCCCTCCTTCTACATCGAACACGCCGCCGAGTCGCCCGCCATGATCGAAGAGCTCGAGCGGCGCAAGACCGAGATCGCCTCCCTCTACTCCCGCTGGGAGGAACTCGAGGCAGTCGCCTCGGCCGCGCCTTGAAGAGGGCGGTCGCCGGCCCCGGAGCCCGATTGCTACTGCCCTCCCGAGGGGTTCGCCCAAGCCCGCACGATGGCTTCCAAGCCAAGGGTCGCCTCCTCCAAGGCTCCGAAATCGATCCCGAAATCTTCCCCTTTCTCTGCATCCCCACCAGGCGCGATCTTCCCTCCCGCCTCGGCGACGGCATTGGCTGCGAGGACTGCCGGAAATCCAGCCTCGCGGAAGGCTCCGGCATCGGAGAAGAAAACCGGTCCCTCGGTCCTGTCCGCGTCTCCATCCGCCATCACCGTCTCCACATTCAAGGTGACAGCAGCGCGGAAGGCGCCCCTCGCCGAATCGAGAAAGTAGCGCGATCCCCCGTCGCCGACAAGGAAGATACCCTCGCCACCGGCCGACGCCGTGCCTGCCCCCTTCGCTGCCGGCACGGGAGCGGCCCACTCGATCCCCAGCATCGCGACCACATCTTCCTCCCGGGCACGGCAGCGACGCGCGTAGACGAAACTGCCCGTCGCATCCGTGCCGCGGGTCGGGCCGCGCCCTGCCGCGAAGGCGACAAACCGGATCGTGCGCTCCTGCGGGTCGCCCGCGAAAGCCCGCGCCAGGGCGAGCAGCGAGGCAGTCCCCGCAGCGTTCGCCACGGCTCCCCCATCGCTTGGATCGTCCGGATCGGAATCGTAATGCGCGCCGACCACGACAATTTCGCGCCGTCTTTTCCTGCCCGGCAGCTCGGCGACGAGATTGCGCAACTCCTGCTCGCCGACTTCGAAGCCGTGCCTCTCGACGACATAGCCGAGATTCCCCGGGCCGAGGGTCGATTCGATCCAGAAGGCTGCGCGCTCGAGGCCTTCGGGGCGTCCCGGGTGGCGTTCGCCGATGCGGTTCGCGAGCATCCCGACGGAGGCGGCGAGATCCCCGCGCGAGACGGGACGCCGCTGCAGCGACGCGGCATCGAGACGCTTCGCCTCGTTCGGGTCGGCAGGGCGATTCTCGCGGCCGAGATGCGTCGCGACCATCGCCCCCACTCCGAGCAGCAGCAGGCCCGTCGGCAGCGCGACGAGCAGGAATCGGATCGCGGCGCCCTCCTTCATGCCTGGGCACCCTCCTTTTCCATGCTCCAGGCCGAGGCGACCGCCTCCGCCGCGCGCCGGTGCGACCCTCCCTCGCCGAGACGGGCAACGACCGAGGCGAGCTCCGCCCTTAGCGCTTCCCGCGCATCCCCGTCCTCGAGCAGGCGACCGAGCTCCTCGGCAATGGCGGCGCCGCTGGCGCGCTCCTGCAGCAGTTCCCTGACCAGCTCCCGGCCGGCGATGACGTTGACGATGCCGAGATGCTTCACGGAAAGAACGCGTCGCGCCGCAAAGGCCGTCAGCCAGGCCACCCGGTAGACGAGACAGTAGGGCAGACCAAGACAGGCGGCCTCCAGCGTCGCGGTTCCGGACGCCACCACGCCGACAGTGGCACGGCACATGATCTCCTGGCTCGTCGAAGCGCCGACTTCGACATCCGCCTCCAGCCCGGCCTCGCGCACCATTTCCGCGAGACGCGCATTCAGGGCGGGACTTGCCCCGGCCGTGGCGAAGCGCAGACCCGGAAAGCGGCTCCGCAAAATCGAAGCGGCCTCGAGCATCCGCGGAAACAACGCCGCGATCTCCCGCTCACGCGAACCCGGGAGCAAGGCCACCAGGCCCTCATCCCGCTCCATGCGGCGGGCCACGAGCGGAGCGAGGGAATCGACCAGCGGATGCCCCGCGAAAACCGTGGGCAGTCCCGATGCTTCGTAGAGCTCCTTTTCGAAGGGAAAAATGCAGATCATGCGGTCCAGCAGCCTCGCCATCGTGCGCACCCGCCCCTTCTTCCAAGCCCACACCTGCGGACTGATGTAGTAGAGAATCTTTCCCGAATACCCCGCCCGGCGCAGCCTCTCCGCCAGACGCAGATTGAAGCCCGGATAGTCCACCAGGACCACTCCGTCGGGCCGCTCTCGGTCGATCCGCGCGAGAGCTTCCTCCATCTTGCGGCGGAAGTAGCTGTATTTCTTCAGCACCTCCCACAAGCCGAGCACGGCGGCCTCTCCGAGCCAGTCCTCGACACCGTCCGCCAGTGCCGCCATCCGCGGCCCTCCGAACCCGGAAAAGGTCCACCCGCCCCGACCTGCAAGCGACTCCATCAAGGCCGAGGCATGGGCATCCCCGCTGACTTCGCCGGCAATGAGGAAAAGGGACTTCACGATACTACCACTTTACGATGTGAACCCGCCATGCCGACGGCGAAGACGGCGAAAGCCCGCGAAGCTTCCGGCTCATCGGACCACCTCGATGTCCTCCGGCGGCTCCAGATCGTAACCGAAGGCCTCGAAAGCGAAACGCCAGCGGTCGCGGATCGCATCGGCATGGCGGGCCTCGATGCGGTGGACGTTCCTGCGGTAGCCGCCAAGGGATTCGGCATACTCCGCAACCTTGCCGAGGCCTTCCCCGTCGTCTTCCAGTCCGAGACGGTCGTAGATGCGGGCGACCTCCCCCACCGGATCGGCCGCGATGGCCTCGTAGGTCGTTTCGACAAGCTGCCCCGAGGGCAGGGCGAGCCGCTCGCGGTCGGCAAGGTAGCGCCGCACCACCTTCTCGTAGGTGTCGAGAACGAAGCCGGGCACATCGACGTCCTGGAACTCCTGCCAGGCGAAGGCGCTGAAGACCCGGGGAAACTTGCGGCAGGTCGAACTGAACACAGGCCAGGGATTTCTCACGATATGAACGAATTTCGCATCCGGAAACAAGTCCAGCAACAGCTCCATCCGCGTCGTCGAGGGAGGATTTTTGAAGAGAATCCGGCGACCCGGATTGAAATACGAGACCTTGCGGACAAGACCTCCGTAGCAGCGGCGAAAGCGCTCCACCTCGCCCGGAGAAAGCCCCTCGAAGAACATCGAAGCGTCGCGGTGGCGCTCCATCTCGCGGGGGAAATGGTAGACCGAATAGTAGCCCACCGGGTTGAGATTCCCCAGCGCCATCTCCTCCTCCTGCGGCTCGTCGAGGGCGAGCTTCACCTCGTCGAAACCGCGGGTCTCGGGCAGGGCGCGGTCGACGAGGCCCCGGGCCGACTTCAGGATGAATCCCCCGATGTCCAGCGGCATCGCCGTCTCGATGAAGCCCAAGCCCGCGAACCGGGGATCCCGGCTCATCAGATTGTGCAGGTGCGTCGTGCCGCTCCGCCAGTGCCCCACCAGAAAGATCGGAGGAGATTCGAGCCGGTGCCGCCGGATCGCTGCCCCATGACGCAGGGCGCCCGCCGTCGAAAACGGCAGCCGCACCGCCTGCACCAGACAGCCCACGACGCGCTGGGCCCGCGTGCGCGGATCCAGCCCCGGAGTGAAGAGCAAGTGCCGCAAGAACACATCCAGCCTCGCCCCTGCGAAGGGATGCAAGAAAGGCGCCCTCTCGCGG
>SLGN01000103.1 GCA_007123695.1 Verrucomicrobiales bacterium | reverse complement strand
GCCGCCCTCGCCGCCTCGCGGGCCTTGCTCGACCGCAGCTTCCTCGTGCCCGCGATCCGCTATCCGACGGTCCCCCGCGGCTCGGCCCGGCTTCGCGTCACCCTCTCCGCCGCCCACGAAGGCCACGAAGTGCTCGCCCTGAAGCAAGCAGTCGCGGAAACCGCCCCCACGCCCCGGGAACCGTGAAGGGGCGGCGAAAGGCACCGATTCCACGACCGCCATCGGTCCGCGATGTTGCCTTCGCAGCGACCGGATCGGGCCGTGCCCCAAGTCACGCGTTCCCGCCCGCGCCGAGTCCCCGTTCTCTGCCATATTGTAGAACGATGAAGAGTTCCCCCACCGCACCCCGCTTCTGCCCCGGACCTCTCTCGCGGCGCAGCTTTCTCCAAATCGGCGGCCTCAGCGCCGCCGGACTCGGCCTCGGCGACCTCCTCCGGCACGAAGCCCTCGCGTCGCCCGGCGGATCGGGCGGCAACAGCGGCAGCAGCAACAAGTCCGTCATCTTCGTCTGGCTTCCCGGCGGCATGCCGCACATGGAGACCTACGACATGAAGCCCGAAGCCCCCGCCGAATACCGCGGGGTCTTTGCTCCGATCCGCACCAACGTAAAGGGCATCGAGGTCTGCGAACTGCTCCCGATGCACGCCAAGATCGCCGACAAGTTCGCCATCGTCCGCTCCATCCAGCACGAATTCTCCGACCACGGCGGCGCCCACAAGCGGATGATGACCGGACGCCCGCCCAAGACCCCGACCGGCACCGTCAACGACGCCCCCGCCGTCTCCAGCATCGTCAAGCAGGTTCTCGGCGCCGACGGCAACGGCATGCCGCCCTGCGTCGCCGCCGTCGACCGGGGCCGCCACGGCATCGACACCTTCGCCCTCGGCTCGGCCTGGCTCGGCGCCGCCCAGAATCCCTTCGTCGTCGCCGGCGATCCGAGCGACCCCGCCTTCAAGGTCGAAAGCATCGGCGTGCGGCAGGAAATGGAGACCCGTCTCGAAGACCGCCTCGCCATGCTCCAGGGCATGGACCGTCTCCGCCGCGACCTCGACAAGAGCGGCGCGATGGAGGCGATGGACGCCTTCAACACCCAGGCGATGGACATGCTCACGAGCGAGCAGGTTCGCAGCGCCTTCGACCTTTCCCAAGAGCCCGACTCCGTGCGCGACCGCTACGGACGGCACGCCTACGGGCAGCGAGGCCTGCTCGCGCGCCGTCTCGTCGAGGCCGGCACCCGCTTCGTCACCGTGGTGTGGGAGAATCCCGACCCCGGAAAGGCCATTCCGGCGGACTGCGCCTCGAACTGGGATTCCCACGCGGTCAACTGCGACATCTTCGCCGACTGCCGCTGGCGGATGCCCCGCTACGACCAAGCCCTCACCGCCCTGATCGAGGATCTCCACCAGCGAGGACTCGACAAGGACGTCATGCTCGTCGTTGCGAGCGATTTCGGCCACACGCCCAAAATCAACGTCCAGCGCGGGAACAAGTCGAAGGTGATGCAGCCCGGGCGCGACCATTGGCCCAAGGCCATGTCCGTCCTCGTTTCCGGCGGCGGCGCCCCGATGGGCCAGGTCGTCGGCGCGACCAACGCTAAGGGCGAAGAGCCGACCGAGCGCATCCTCTCGCCCAACGACCTCTGGGCCACCGTCTACCGACACCTCGGCATCGACTACAACGAATACCTCAAGAACCTCGAAGGGCTGCCCATGCAGATCCTTCCCTTCGGCAGGCCGATCGAGGAACTCGCCGCTCCCGCCTGACGACCATGCGTGCGTCCCTTCCCGCGCTGCTCTGCGCCGCCCTGGCGACCGCCCTCGCCCCGGGCGCCCTCGAGGCCGCCCCGCTTTCCCTCCGCACCGCCGCCGGTCCCCTCGCCCCCGACGCCTCCCTCGTGCTCGACGGCGCCGACGACCGCCGCCAGCTCCTCGTGCAGCAGGGGGCGAACCGCGACCGCACCCGGGCAGTCACCTACACCCTCGCTCCCGATGGCATCGCCCGGATTGGTTCGGACGGCTGGATCGAGCCGCTCGCCGACGGTCGCGCCCTCCTCACCGTCGCCCCGCCCGAATCCGGTGCCGAACCCCTCCAGGTGACCGTGGAGGTGAAGAACGCATCCCGGCGGCGCCCCGCCAGCTTCGTCAACGAAGTGGTGCCCGTGTTCACCCGCCAGCATTGCAACGCCGGCGCCTGCCACGCCAAGACCGTGGGCCAAAACGGCTTCCAGCTTTCGCTCCTCGGCTACGACGCTCCCGCCGACTACGACCAGATCGTGCGCCACTCCCGCGGACGCCGCGTCTCCCCCTCCGCACCCGACGCGAGCCTGCTCCTCCGCAAGGCCTCCGGGGAGATCCCCCACGAGGGCGGCGCCCGCCTCTCCAAGGATTCCGAAGACTACGCGCTCGTCCACCGATGGATCGCCGAAGGGCTCGAGTTCCGTCCCGAGGGCGATCCCTCGGTCGAGCGCATCGAAGTGTTCCCGCGTCACGTCGTCGCCCGGCCCGGAGACGCCCAGCAGCTCCTCGTCGCCGCCTTCTTCGACGACGGCAGCGTCCGCGACATCACCCGAGCCGCCCAGTACGAGGCGAACGAACCCGAGCGGGCGGAACCCTCCGAATCCGGCCTCGTCGCCTTCGGCGAAAAACCCGGAGGCACCGCCGTCGTCGTTCGCTTCCAGGAGCACATCGACACCTTCGCCGCCCGGCTTCCCGCCGGAAAGGCGGTTCCCCTCGACCGGTTCCCCGAATCCGCGAACTTCATCGACGACCACATCCACCGGCAGCTTTCCGCAATGGGCCTGGCGCCCTCCGGAGAGATCGCCGACGGCACCTTTCTCCGCCGGACCACCCTCGACATCGCCGGCCGTCTCCCGACGCTCGAGGAAACGAAGGCCTTCCTCGGCGAAACCGGCGCCGACAAACGGGCCCGCGCCATCGACCGCCTCCTCGCCTCGACCGACTACGCCGACCACTTCGCAGGAAAATGGTCGGCGATCCTCCGCAACCGGGCCGACCGCGCCAACGAATGGAGACTCCGCGACACCCACGCCTTCCACGCCTGGATCCGCAGCAGCCTCGTCGAAAACAAGCCCTACGACCAGTTCGCCGCCGAGCTGCTGCTCGCCCAGGGCAAGGTCATCGACAGCCCCGCCGCCCGATGGTACCGCGTCGTCACCGACAACAAGGAGCGCATGGAGAACTTTTCCCAAGTCTTCCTCGGGATCCGCATGCAGTGCGCCCAATGCCACCACCACCCCTACGAACAGTGGAGCCAGCACGACTATTTCTCCTTCACCGCCTTCTTCTCCACTCTCCAGAACAAAGGCGTGCCCAAGCTGCCCGAAGAGGACATCCTCATCCACAACCGCAAGCCCGCCATGATGGAGCACCCCGGCACCAAGGAGAAGCTCGCGCCGCGTCTCCTCGGGGCCGACGACGAACTGCGGATCCCCGCGATCGAAGATCCCCGCCGCCACCTCGCCGAGTGGATGCGGTCCCGCGACAACCCCTACTTCGCGCGGATGCTGGTCAACCGCTACTGGAAGCATTTCTTCGGCCGCGGGCTCGTCGAGCCCGAAGACGACATCCGCCCGACCAACCCCGCCACCCATCCCGAGCTCCTCGACGCCCTCGCCGCCGACTTCGCCGCGAGCGGCTTCGACCTCAAGCACCTCATCCGGACCATCGCCAACAGCCGCACCTACCAGCGCAGCAGCGAGGCCACCGAATCCAATGCCGACGACGAGCAGCACTACGCCCGCTACTACCCCAAGCGACTTCCCGCCGAAGTCCTCCTCGATTCCGTGAACGACGTCGCCGGCGCCACCAACACCTTCGCGAACCAGCCCGAAGCCGTCAGAGCCGTCACCCTTCCCAACGAGAGAGGAACCCTCGAATCGGAGTTCCTCACCCTCTTCGGACGCCCCTCCATGGACACCGCCTGCGAATGCGAACGCACCGGCGAGGCGAACCTCGGCCAGAGCCTACATCTCCTCAACTCCGACTCGATCCAGGAAAAGCTCACCGCAGACAAAGGCAGGGCCGCCCAACTGGCGAAGGCAGGCGACCGCAGCGACGAAGACCGCGTCTCCGAACTCTACCTCCGCGCCCTCAGCCGCAAGCCCGATCCCGAGGAACTCGCCGTGGCGCTTTCCCACCTTGAGAAGAAGCGGTCCGCCCTCGCCGAAGAGACCGATCCCCCCGCCCGCGAGAGAGCCGAACGCGACGCCTTCGAGGACATCGTCTGGGTCCTCGTGAACACCAAGGAATTTCTCTTCAACCAGTGATAAGGTGATTCCGGGCCTCGGCGAACGAGCGGGTGCACGAGGCTGGCATGAAGGTCACGGAGGGCACCCGTTCGCCCGCAATGCCTTGCGCCCCGACACTTGAAGCAGCGCAGGCGTCCCGTGCGCGTGCCCCTCAGCCATCCCCCATGCGGCGGACGCGTAGGTCCCGCAGCGAGCAAAGCCCCTCGAAATCCGCCCCCCGCATCCGTCGCGCCCCGCTCGTGCGCTTCGGCCCCGTGCGCCCCTCGGCCTTGAGCCGCTCGAACACTCCATTGACAAAGGCCGTCGATCCGATTACCGCTCCGTCGCTGAAATAGCGCACCTTTCGCCGCAAGGCCTCCGCCAGCGGCACCGCCCCGCCCGTCTCCGCGACCCGGTCGCACTCCTCCGCCGCGATCCCCGCACGCCCGCCTTCCCCCGTCACTGGCTTCTGCTCGCGTCCGTCCGAGTAGAGCAGCAAACGATACCGCGCCTGCACCTCCGGCCAATCCGGCAGCTCCGAGCGGCGGGACTTCCCCGTTGTCTCCGTCTCTTCAGATACCTCGCCTCCCGCCCGGGCAGCCGAGTGTTCCAAGCCCTCCCGCGTGACCGACGTCAAACCCGCGCGGGCCGTCTCCGCCCCCTTGCCCGCGCCGCAGGCTTCGCCGTAGCCGCTCCAGCGGTAGTCTTCAGGACGCTCCACCAGCCCCGCCCGCACCGGATTCAGATCGATGTAGGCCGCCACTGTCCGTAGCGTCCCCTCCCCGCCCTCCAGCAGCACACTCTTGAACGGCGCCTCCCACAGCGTCCCCACCCGCCCGTTGCGGCGGTTGAAGAAAATCGAGACCCGCTGCTTCAGTTCCTTCAAAAACACCGACAAATCGAAGCGCCGCCGCTCGTAGCGCTCCAGAATCCGCGTTTCCCATCCAAGATTCCCCGACCGCCGCGCCGCCTCCAGCTCCTTCGCCACCTGCGCAACCACCACCTCGTCGTAGAGGAGCGGCAGCAGTTCCAGCAGCGCTTCCGCATCCAGTTTCGGCATCGTCTCCTTGTCCGGCACCTCCAGCATGAGGTGAAAATGGTTCCCCATCAGGCAGTACGTCACCACCCTGACCCCCAGAAACCGCTCCAGCTTCCGCAAGATCGACCGAAACACCTCCTTTTCCGCAGCATGAAAGACAATGCGCCGATCCACGACCCGCGAAACGCAGTGGTAAAACGCACTCCCCGCCCCCGGCGGCACAACAATTCTCTTCATTTTCATCCGTCGATTTTCTCCAAGAAAACAGACCATACCGCACAAACCCACCCTTTGCAAACAATTATCCTAGTTTTTTGTATTTGCGAGTCGATCGTATTTGCGAACCGGACGGAGAGGGGGGCGGGGCGGACTGGGGCATCAGGGGATGATGCGGTGGGCGGAGAGGATGCGGTGAACGCAGGCTCGTAGCTCGGTCGGCGCGTAGGGCTTGGGGAGGACTCCTTTGAAGCCGAAGGCGGCGGGGTTGGACATGGCGGGAGCGTCGGAGTAGCCGCTGGAGACGATGGCGAGGATCTCGGGATCGATCTGAAGAAGGTGCCGCATGGTCTCGACTCCTCCCATTCCGTTCTCGATGGTCAAATCGCAGATGAGCAGATCGAAACGCTCGCCGCGGGAGAGGGCGTCGCTGTAGACGGCGATGGTCTCGCGCCCGTCTTTGGTCTCGACGACTTCGTGCCCCGCCCGCCGCAAGGTGGCGGCCATGAGCCGACGGATCGGGGCGTCGTCTTCGAGCACGAGGACGCGCGTCCCGACAAGGAGGGGCTCTCCCTCGTCGGAACCGCGGGTGGACTGGAGGATCGGAATGTCGAAGTTCGGGTAGGCGGGAAAGGCGTCGTCTTTGTCGTCGATCCCGTCGGTGGCACGCCCGAGGGGAGCGCAAAAGGTGGCGATGGTGCCTTTGCCCTCTTTGGACTGGAGCTGGATGAACCCACCGTGCGCCTTGGCGATGGACTCGCATACGGTGAGCCCGATCCCGGTGGCGTTGTTCTCGCGCCGCGTCGTGAAGTAGGGCTCGAAGACGCGCTCAAGGTCCTGATCGCTCATACCATGGCCGGTGTCGATGATCTCGATGAGAAGGTGGTCTTCCTCGGCGGGCGTGTGGGATCTGCGGATTCCAAGCACTTCCTCGGGCGAAAGCCGGGCGCACCGCACGATGAGCACGCCGCCGTTGGGCATCGCGGCGGCAGAATTGACGACGAGGTTCTCGACAAGACGACCGATCTGCGCGGGGTCGATGTTGCCGACGACGTCGGTGTCGCCGCCTTGGAACTGGTAGCGGATCTCGGGATGCCGCAGCCGCTGCTCGGTGAGTATGCGGCGGATGAGGTCGGGCACGCGGGTGCGCTCGCGGATGGGGCGGCCGCCGCGAGCGAAGGTCATGAGTTGCTGCACGAGACCGGTGGCCTTGGAGGCGGCGGTCTGGGCTTCCTCGAGCATGGCCTGGAGTTCGGCGTCGTCGGGATGACGCTCGCGGGCGAGGCTGATGTTGCCGGTGAGGGCGGTGAGGGAGTTGTTGAAGTCGTGGGCAAATCCGCGGGCAAGGAGCCCGAGCCCCTCGAGCCGCTGCTGGCGGAGCTGCTCGGCGGACTCGAGGCGCGTCGCGGTGATGTCGGTGAAGAGGGCAAGAAGCCCGTCGCCGGCGGGGTAGGCTCGGACTTCGAACCACATGCCGCGGCTGGAGTCGTGGAAGTCGAAGCGGTGGCGGCGGCCGTCGCGCAGGGGCCGGAGGAAATGCTCTTCGTATCGGTCGAACTCTTCTTGGTCGAAAAGGGAACGGAAGAGGTCGCCGACGAGGCGGGAGCCGGCGGCGAAGACGCTGTCGGCCTCGGAATTGGCGTAGCGGATGACGCCGTCTTCGTCGATGCGCAGGAGGGGGTCGCCGACTTCCTCGATCTGGGCGGCGGAATCGGGTGCGACGACGGCGCCGCCCGCCGTTCCCGAGGCGGAGGCCAGCAACCGCGCGGCGGCCTCGACCGAGGGCGGGGCGGACGGCGCATCGGCGACAGACGACGCCTCGACTGTCCCGACATCGAATTCGGCAGTCGGCTCCCCGGAATCCCGGTGCAGGACCGACGGTTCTCCGTTGCCGGGTTTTTCAGGCACCGCGGCCGCTTCGACAGATTCGGAACCTGCGCCCTGCGGTGCGGCTTCGCTTCCGGCGGCTGGATCCGCCTTGCGCTTGACGATGAGTTCGCGGAAGGCGGGGTCGCGGGCGATCGAGGCGATTTTGCGAAGGGCTTCGCTCCGTGCGGCGGGCGGCTGCGACGGTGGAAACACCACGGGCGGCGCCGGTTCTGCGGCGGATTCCCCGGCGGGCTCCGGGCTGGGGGATTCCGGCGGTTCCGCGAGGGCGAAGGCTTCGAGCGGAGCGCCTTCGTCGGTCTCGACCGACGGTGCGAGGACGGTGACAAGTCCGACAGCCTCGCCGTCTCCGGCGCGGATCGGAACGGAGCGCTCGCCGACCTCGACCTCGCTCCCGTCGCGGCGCGTCAGGATCTGGCGACGCCCGGACTTGGGAGCCTCGCCCCCGTCGGAACTGGCTTCGCGAAGGGGGGCGACGACGGAAAGCTGGCTGCGGAGGGCCTCGGGAGCGGACCATCCGGTGAGGTCGAGGGCCGCCTGATTGACGTAGACGAGCCCTCCGTCGAGATTCGTGGCGAAAACGGCGTGGGAAAGCTGCTGGGACACGGCCTCGAGCCCCGGCAGGCGCAGGGAAAGCCGCTCGCCGGCGAGACGCCGCTCGACGACGGATTCGAGGCACACGGCGAGTTCCGCATCGGAGAAGGGTTTGCGGAGAACGGCGGCGGGCTCGACGGCGCGGGCCCGCTCGAGGACGGCCTCCTCGGAGTATCCCGTGACGAAGACGACGGGGATGCCGTGCTCCTCCCGCAGACGGCGGGCGAGGTCGATGCCGTCGTCGGGCTCGTCGAGATGGACGTCGAGGAGGACGAGATCGGGCTTTTCCCCATCGAGAAAATCGAGCGCCTGCCCGGTGGAGTAGGCAATCCCGAGGACGCAGAACCCGCGTCTCCGCAGAGTCGCCTCGAGATCGCGTGCCGTAACGCGATCATTCTCCACAACGAGGAGACGCAGGCGGTTGGAGGGGAGGTCGTCCATGAAGGAGGCGGCGCGGACTCCAGCTTTCCGGGAAAGAGCGGAGGCGGCGCGGAAGCTGTCACGCTACATTCAAATCACCATAATTCGCAAAGGAAAATCCCCTTCTTCGCCAAGTACGCCGACAGCGCGGGGAAGCGGGGGCGACGGCTTTCAAAAACCGGTCGGCGGGACGATGAGTACCCATTCCTTGGAGGGATGCGCCGGGTCGGTGGGTTGGAGACGTGCCTCGATCTGCTCGGTGAGCAGCTCGAGGGTCTCGATCTCCGCGTCGCGGTCGTCGAAGACAAAGGAGCGCCCCTCGCCCGGCCGCACCGTGAGCGCGAAGCCGCCGTCTGCGCCGACTTCGACCCGGATGTGGAGGGAAGGGCCGGGACCGCGCTGGCGGGCGGCGAGGACGAGACGCATGACCTCTCCGAGCAGCAGGCTGAAGGGTCCGGCGACGGAGGCGTCGAAGGAGAGGGCTTCGTCGCCGGCCACGGCGACTTCCCTGCGCCCGGGGCCGCGGCCGAGGAGGGAGCAGACTTCGTCGGCAAGGTCGCGCAGGAGCGGGAGGATGGCGACGGCGGGAGTGTCGTCGTAGGGGCAGGCGAGGGCGATGGCCCGCAGCCGCAACTGCCATTTCAGGAAGGCCTCGCGGGCGGGAGCGCTCTGGGGCTCGAGGCTGAAGACGCTGGTGACGAGCTGGAGCTGGTTGCGGAAGCCGTGCTGCCGCCGCTCGCGTCCGGGGCAGCCGGGAGCGGGCGTGCCGCCGTCGCCGAGGCGCACGGAGGAAAGGGGCACGCCGGGGGACGACGGATCGGGCAGAATGGTGCGGAAGGAGGCGCGCGGCGGGTTCTTCGGTGGGGGGCTGGCGGGAGGGCTTTCCTTGAGAAACACGAGCGATCCCCGGGGTTCGCCGTCTTTCTCCAAGGCGAGAAACTCGGCGGTGGCGCCTGCGGGGAGGGCGGATTCGAGGATCGGCGACAGCTCCCGGCCGGCGAGGCCGTCGCCATGCCGCCCGAGCAGGGCGGCGGCGGCGGCGTTGGCTTCGGCGACCCGTCCGCCGGGATCGAGGCGCAGCATGCCGAGGGGGGCGCCGCCGAAGACGGCGTCGTGCCAGAAACCCCGCTCGCGTGCGGCGCACAGGTCGCTCTGGTTCCGAACCACGGCGAGGATCTGCCCGTCGCCGCAAGCCGAAAGGTTGACGGAGAATTCGAAGCCTTCCCCTCCCGGCCCCCGGATCTCGGCGGCGACGACCGTGCCGCCCTCGAGGATCTGGCGGCTGCATCGGTCGAGCAGCGATCCGAGGACGGGCCAAACCTCCGAGGCGGGCCGGTCGCGCCAGGAATCGTCGGGGACCAGCTCGCTCCAGGTCCCGGGCGGAGGCGCAAAATCGACGACGACTCCGCGCCCGTCGAGCAGCAGCACGAGATCGGGCACGGAATTGAGAAGGGCCTGCGCCTTCCGGGCCATGGTCTTGAGCTTGGTCCGGAGCCGCTCGCCCTCGCCCTCGCCCTCGTCGCGCGGGGGCTCGAACATGTAGAGCACCGCCGTCGGCGGCGCCCCGGCATCGCCGATGGGGCAGGAAAGGAGGCGCAGGCGGCGCTCGCCGGACTTCGTCCTGAGCCAGACCTTCCGCTCGACGGCACGCACTTCGCGCCCCCCTTTCTTGGCGGGCGAGTCGAGCAGGGCCACCTCGTCGGCGGAGAGGGCCTCGGCCTCGTCGGGATGGAGCAGCCCGACGAAAGTGGTGAGACGGAGCTCGCCGAGGGAATTCCCGCTGAGCGCGAGGAAGGCGGGATTGGCCTCAATGATCCGACCGGAGCGGTCGACCAGAACCGTCCCAGTCCGGGTATGGGAAAAGAGGGCTCGGAACTTCAAAGCACCAATCTTCGAGGTCTTCTGCGAGCGGGCTCTGGCGGTGACGTCCTCCAGTATGATGGAAATACCACCATCCGGAAGGAGCGAAGACCGGAACTCGATCTCCTTGGGCTTCTGGTCGGCGGTGCGGAGGGTGAAGGTGAGGGTGCGCTGCGTTCTCCATATTTTTTCGCGCCATGCGGCGACTACGTTGGCACGGTGGTCGGCTTCGGGGCAGAGCGCGGAGAGCCAGGCTTCGAACCCGCCCTCCTCGGCAATGCCGCGTCCGGTGATGTTTCGGCAGACGGAATTCTCGTGGCGGAGCTCCTGGTCGGGCCCGAGAACAACGAGGCCGAAGGGAAGCGCATCGAGGACCGCAGGCAGATCGGGGCGCGGGCCGTAGGAACCAGCCGCAAAAACGGGGGCGGCATGGTGCGCCGACTCGGACCCTGCCCGATCAGCGGGCGCAGCGAACACGTTGGGGGAGCCACCCGCAGGTGCGCTGATCCCGGAAGAGACGTTTTCACGCGCTGGATCGGACTGGGACAAAAAGAAGCGGGGAACGTGTTGGAAGGTCGGCGCATTATTTAAGGAATATTAACTAATTCCTGCAAGCGATTTATTCGCTCTTTTGCAAGTTTTCGTCTCTTTTTGGGGGAAGTTCTACGATTCGGAGCCGGAAGCGGTCGGTTCCCCCCTGACGAAGACGAGGTAGACGACGACTCCGATGGCGAGGGTGCCGAGGCCGAAGAGGAACTCGGTCGTCTTCTGCTGGATCTGGAACCAGAGTACGTAGAGGCTGACCGCGCCGAAGACGAGAGGGGTGAACGGATAGCCCCAGGCCCGGTAGGGGCGGGGCAGCCCGGGACGCCGCACCCGCAGGAAGACCACCCCGGCAACGACCATGAGCGAGCTGATGGTGAGGAGCGCCTGCACGTAGTTGATGAGCTGCTCGAAGGTGGCCGAGGCAACGAGCGCGATCACGATGATCGACTGCAAGACGACGGCCAGGCCCGGCACGCCGTTGCGGTTGACGCGGGCGAGCACCTGGAACCGGGAGTGGTCGCGCCCGATCGCGGCGGTGACGCGCGGCCCCGCCCAGGTCATCGAGCTGATCGTCGAGACGAGCCCGAAACTGATGAGGATGCCCATCACCATGCCGCCCTTCGGCCCGAGGATGGCGTCGGCCGCGACGAGGCCCACTTCGGCCTGGCCGGCCATCTTCTCGATGGGGGTGGCGTAGAGGAAGGCCGCGTTGATGAAGACGTAGAGCAGGGTGACGATGGCGGTCCCGACGAGCAGGGCGACGGGCACGGTGCGCTCGGGCTGCCGCACCTCGTCCATCATGTAGGTGGCGGCGTTCCAGCCGGTGTAGGCGTAGAGGACGTAGACGAACGAGATGGCGAAGCTGCCCGATGCGATCAGCCCGCCGTCTCCCGCTTTCGGCAGGAAGGAGACCGGCTGCGCCGTGCCGATGGAGAAGGCGAGCCCCCCCAGCACGAGGATGAGCGCGACCTTGGCATAGGTGAAGCCCGACTGGAAGATGCCGATGCTGCTGAGCTTGCCGAGGTGGACGAGGGTGACGAGGACGACCACGGGAATGCCGAACCAGAGATGCGAGACGCCGGTGATGCTGCCCATGTAGCCGCCGAGCAGCACCGCGTTGGCCGCGACCGGCGCGGCGAAGCCGACGGTGACCGAGAGCCACCCGGCGAGGAAGCCGATGAAGGGATGCCACGCCTTGGAGAGCAGGTGGTATTCTCCTCCCGACTTCGGAAAGACCGAGGCGATCTCGGCGTAGCAGACCGCTCCGCAGAAGGAGACGACCCCGCCGAGGAGCCAGAGCACGAGAATGGGAAAGCCCGAGGGGATGCCGAGCACCTGGTAGCCGAGGCTGCCGAAGACGCCGGTCCCGACCATGTTGGCGACGACGATGGCGATGGCGGTGGCGAGGCCGACCTTGGCCGGCCCGACTCCGGAGGATTCGCTCGTAGTCATGGCGGGAGTGAACAGGGTTGGGTGGCGGACCGAACAGGGTTGGGTGCGGGACCGAACAGGGTTGGGTGCGGGACCGAACAGGGTATCGTCGCCGATCTAATCGGGTTGGGTGCGGGAGTCAACAGGGTTTTGTCGCGCCGCGTCCGGTCGCCGCGATTCGTCGGAAGAATCCCCGGGGCGAAATGCCGTCGGGCGCAAGGCTGCCCTTGCCAAGTCCCCTCCCCTGCTCTTTTAAATGCATGTGTGTTCCGGGCGCGGCGCTCCGGTCCGGAACCGCCAAGCCCCGCGCGAAATGAGCAGACCCGCCCTTCCCGATCCCGCACCCCCCTATCTCTGGGCCGAAGTCGGCGAGGCCGACCAGGCGATCTGGAACCGGCATCTCGCCGACTTCGTGCCGCCCGACGCCTTCGACGCCCATGCCCATCTCTGGCGGGTTTCTGACCTCGGCTCCCCGACGCCCGCCCTTGCCGCGGCCGGGCCGGAGCGGGTCACCCGCGCGGTCTACGACGAGCGCCTTGCCCTCTGGATGCCGGGACGGGCGCCGAGCGGGGGGCTGTTCTTCCCCTTTCCGACCCGGGCCCTCGACATCGACGGGGCCAACCGCCACCTCGCCGAGCAGCTGCGCGGCGATCCCGGCTCGCTCGGGCTCATGATCGCAACGCCGCGGCAGGCCCCGGAGGCGGTGGAGGCCCAGATCGCGGCGGACGGCTTCGTCGGCTTCAAGGTCTACCATCTCTTCGCGGAGCGCGCCGACTCCTTCTTCGCTCCGTCCGGCGAGTTCATCCCCGAATGGGCCTGGGAGCTCGCCGACTCGCGCGGGCTCGCCATCATGCTCCACATGGTGCTGCCCCGCGCCCTCGCCGAGCCGGAGAACCAGCGCTACATTCGCAAGCATTGCCGCCGCTATCCCCGGGCCAAGCTGATCCTCGCCCACGCCGGACGGGGTTTCTGCGGGCGGCACACCGTGGAGGGCATCGGCGCGATCCGCGGGCTCGAAAACGTCTTCTTCGACACCTCGGCGGTGTGCGAGGCGGCGGCCTTCGAGGCCATCCTCGAGGTCTTCGGCCCGACGAGGCTCTGGTTTGGCTCGGACTTCTGCGTCACCGAGATGCGGAGCCGCTGCGTCGATCTCGCCGACGGCTTCCTCTGGCTCGACGAGATCCGCGCCGACTACGGTCGATCCCGCTTTTCCCGGCCCACCTTGCTGGGGCTGGAATCGCTCCTCGCCCTGAAGGAGGCCTGCCTCAACCGCCACCTCGACGCCGGCGACATCGAGGAGATCTTCTGCCTCGCGGCACGGCGCGAGCTGGGCCTGCCCCTGCCGCGTCCCGTGTCCGACGTGCAGGCCGCCTACCGCGAGGCCAAAGCCCTCATTCCCGGCGGCACCCAACTCCTCAGCAAGAGGCCCGAAATGTTCGCGCCGGGTCAATGGCCGGCCTACTACCGCGAGGCGCGCGGCTGCGAGCTGATCGACCTGGAGGGGCGCCGCTTCCTCGACATGAGCCTCGGCGGCATCCTCTCGACGATCCTCGGCTACGCCGATCCCGAAGTGAACGCCGCCGTCCACCGTCGCGTCGCCTTGGGCTCCATGTCGACACTGCAGACCCACGACGAAGTCGAGCTGGCGGAAGAGCTTCTCGCGATCCATCCCTGGGCCGGGCAGGCCCGCTTCACCCGCGGGGGCGGCGAGACGATGGCGGTGGCGGTGCGCCTCGCCCGCGCCGCGACGGGCCGGGACAAGGTCGCCCTCTGCGGCTACCACGGCTGGCACGACTGGTATCTCGCGGCAAACCTCGCCGAGGGCGACGGACTGGAGGGGCATTTCCTGCCCGGGCTCGATCCCGCCGGGGTGCCCGCCGGACTCGCCGGCAGCACCCTGACATTCCACTACAACCGCCTCGACGAACTCGACGCGATCCTGCAAAGGGAGACCGGGGCGCTCGCCGCCGTGGTGATGGAGCCGACCCGCCACACCGATCCCGAGCCCGGCTTCCTCGAGGGGGTGCGGGAGCGCTGCGACCGGTACGGCATCCGCCTCGTCTTCGACGAGATCTCGATCGGCTGGCGGCTCTGCCTCGGCGGGGCGCATTTGAAATACGGGGTCGAGCCCGACCTCGCCGTCTTCGCCAAGGCGCTGGGCAACGGCTTTCCCATCGGCGCCGTAATCGGGCGGACTGGCACGATGGAGGCGGCGCAGCGCAGCTTCGTCTCCAGCACCTTCTGGACCGAGGGGGTCGGTCCCGCCGCCGCCCTCGCCTGCGTGCGCAAGATGCGGAGCCTCGACCTGCCCGCCCACCTCGCCGCGATCGGCGGGAGCGTCCGCGAGGGCTGGAGCGCGCTCGGGGCGCGGCACGGCCTGCCGGTGAAGGTCGGCGGCCGCCCCGATCTGGCCCTGCTCGCCTTCGACCATCCCGACTCGGCCGCCCTGCTCACCCTAATGACGGTGCGAATGCTGGAGCGCGGCTTTCTCGCCGCCGGAGGCTTCAACGCCATGCTCGCCCACGAGCCCTGGCATGTGGAAACGTATCTCGGAGCGCTCGACAGCGTCTTCGCCGAACTCGCCGCAGCCATCGCAGGAGGCGACGTCGCCTCGCGGATCGGCGGCCCCGTGAAGCACACCGGATTTGCCCGGCTTGCCTGACCGGGTCGCGTCCGACCGGGTCGCGCCTGACCGGGTCGAGCTCGGAGTCAGAACCCCTTTCTCCACAGGAAATCGAGTCCGTAGTCGGGATAGTAGCCCTGCACGATGAAGGCCACGAGGAAAAAGTCGACGACGAGGTGGACGATCAGGACCCAGAGCAGGCTCTCGGATTTCTCGAACATGCTCCCCTGGGTCCACGCGAAGAAGAACACGATGAAGATGCCGAGACCGGTGAAGGCCATGTCGTAGAGCACCGCCGTGTAGAGGACCGCCTGCATCGCGTTTGCCACGCGAAAGGCGAAGAGCGAGCGGAAGAGGGCGAAGGCCGTGTTCACGAAGAAAAGCTCGTCCCAGATCCCG
>SLGN01000686.1 GCA_007123695.1 Verrucomicrobiales bacterium | reverse complement strand
GATCATTGTACGGCCTTGAATTCCGCGAGTATTTGGCGGGTGGCTTCGGCGATTCCGGCGGCGACTTTTTCGGAGAGATCCTCGCCGTGGCCGTAGGTCTCGCCCTCGACGGTGAAGACTGTGGCGCGGGAGGGAAGGGTGCCGAGGGCACGGGAAAGTTCGATGGCCTCGGCGGGACCTAGGGCATGGGTGGAGTGCCGGAGCCGCTCGGCGGGAAGCCCCCCGACGGACACGTCGTAGCGCCTCACCGTGCCCGGGGGATCTCCGGACTCGGCCGCATCGACAAGAACCAGGACTTCGGCACCGGACCAGGCCGCCAGCAGCGAAGCGGGTTCGCCGGAGCATTCCCGCAACTGGACGCCATCGGGCAAGGGTTCTCGGGCAAGACGACGCAGCACCTCAAGGCCGGCGGCGTCATCCCCGCGCAAGGCATTTCCGATGCCCACGACGACGGTGCGGGCGGGTGGGGTTTCGGGTTCCATTTCCGTATCCGTCCCTACAGCCATCCGTCTTGCGTCTTTCTTCGGAATCGAGCCGGCGGCAACTGTTCTGATTCGGCTCGGAATCGGGGAGGGGCGGGCAATCACCCGGACACGCCAAAAGGAAAAAGGCCCGGTCGGGACCACTCGGGTCGCGACCGGGCCAAAGGTTTGTTTCCGAACTGCACCGGGCCCGGCGCTGCGCCGGGCCGAGACGGTAGCGGATCAGGCGGGTTCCTCGGCAAGGTCGAGGGGCTGATCGGAGGTCTGGAGGTCTTCGGGCAGGGCGTGCTCGATCACGGAGACTTGGCGCGAGGTCTGGAAGCCGGTCCCGGCGGGGATGAGGTGCCCCATGATGACGTTTTCCTTGAATCCGCGCAGGTAGTCGATGCGACCGAGGGTGGCGCCTTCGGTGAGGACCCGGGTGGTGTCCTGGAAGGAGGCGGCGGAGATGAAGGACTCGGTCTCGAGGGAGGCCTTGGTGATGCCGAGCAGCACGGGTTCGCCCTCGGCGGGCTTGCCGCCCTGCTCGACCATGTCGGCGTTGATGGCTTCGAAGGTGGTCTTTTCGATCTGGTCGCCCCAGAGGAACTGGGTGTCGCCGGGATCGGTGATGCGCACTTTGCGGAGCATCTGGCGGATGATGATCTCGATGTGCTTGTCGTTGATCTCGACGCCCTGGAGACGGTAGACGTCCTGCACTTCGGAGACGAGGTGCTCCATGAGGGCGTGGGGCCCGAGGATTTCGAGGATGTCGTGCGGGATGACGGCGCCTTCGGTGAGCTTCTGGCCCTTGTGGACCTGGTCGCCGGGCTGGACGAGGTAGTGTTTGCCGAGCGGGATGAGGTGCTCTTCCTCCTCGCCGGTCTCGCCGTTGGTGACGATGAGCTTGCGCTTGGCGCGGACGGTGCCGCCGAGGGAGACTTCACCGTCGATCTTGGCGATCTCGGCGACCTCCTTGGGCTTGCGGGCTTCGAAGAGTTCGGCGACGCGGGGGAGACCGCCGGTGATGTCCTTGGTCTCGGAAACCTTCCGCGGGGTCTTGGCAAGCTGGTCGCCGCCCTTGACGGTCTGGCCTTCCTTGACGGAAAGGTGCGCCCCGGTGGGGATGGAGTAGGCGGCGAGCTCGTCGCCGGTCTTGGGATCGACGATGAAGATCTGCGGGTGGAGGTCCTCCTTGTGCTCGATGACGACGAGGCCCTTGGTGTTGGTCTCCTTGTCGATCTCGGTGTCGAGGGTGATGCCCTGGATCATGTCGCGGAACTTGATCTTGCCGGGCTTCTCGGTGATGACGGGGACGGAGTAGGGGTCCCAGGTCGCGAGGGTCTCGTTCTTCTTGATGGGGGAGTTGTCGGCGAAGCGGATGACGGAGCCGCTGACGATGTTGTAGGACTCGAGTTCGCGGCCGTCCTTGTCATGGATGGAGATGGTGCCGTTCTTGTTGAGGGCGACGAAGGTGTGGTCGGGGGTCTCGACGGTGCGGAGGTTGTTGTAGTGGATGGTGCCGGCGGCCTTCACCTTGATGATGGGCTGCTTGAAGGTGCCCGAGGCGACCCCGCCGACGTGGAAGGTCCGCATGGTGAGCTGGGTGCCGGGCTCGCCGATGGACTGCGCGGCGATGATGCCGACGGCCTCGCCGATCTTGGCCATTTGGTTGGATGCGAGGTTCATGCCGTAGCACTTGGCGCAGCAGCCGCGACGGCTCTCGCAGGTGAGGACGGAGCGGATCTTGAGCTGCTCGTGTCCGATGTCGTTGAGGCGGTGGGCGACGCCTTCGTCGATCATCTGGCCGGGCTTGACGACGACCTCGTCGCCGTTGACGACCTTCTCGGCGGAGACGCGTCCGTAGATGCGGGTCTTGAGATCGACGACTTCCTCGTCGCCCTCGTAGATGGACTTGACGATGATGCCATTGGCGGTGCCGCAGTCCTCTTCGGTGATGATGACGTCCTGGGCGACATCGACGAGCTTGCGGGTCATGTAGCCGGAGTCGGCGGTCTTGAGCGCGGTGTCGGCGAGGCCTTTGCGGGCGCCGTGGGTGGAGATGAAGTATTCGAGGACGGAGAGCCCGGAACGGAAGTTCGAGATGATGGGCCGCTCGATGATCTCGCCGGAGGGCTTGGCCATGAGGCCGCGCATGCCGGAGAGCTGCTTGATCTGCTGGCGGTTGCCGCGGGCTCCGGAATCAACCATCATGAAGAGGGGGCTGGGGAGGCTGCCGCCTTCGTTGTATTCGATGGTGCGGAAGAGGGCCTTGGTGATCTCGTCCCCGGCGTGGGTCCAGATGTCGACGATCTTGTTGTAGCGCTCCTTGTTGGTGATGACGCCGGCGCGGTATTGGTCGCCGGCCTTCTGGACTTCGGCGGTGGCGCTGTCGACTTCGACCTGCTTTTCGGCGGGGATGATCATGTCGAAGATGCCGACGGAGGTGCCGGAGCGGGTCGATTCGCGGAAGCCGAGGGACTTGAGATCGTCGAGGGCGCGGACGGTGCCCTCCTGCCCCACGGTCTGGAAGCAGCGCCAGATGATGTCGGAGATCTGCTTCTTGGCGACGGTGTTGTTGAAGAACCCGAGCTTTTCGGGCCAGATTTCGTTGAAGCGGACGCGGCCGGCGGTGGTGACGATGATCTTGCGCTCGGTGTCGCCGTAGACACGGCCGGACGTCCCGAAGTCGGGGTTGCGCATCCGGATGGGCTCGTGGATGCCGATGGAGCGGTTGGCCACGGCGAACTCGACTTCACTGGTGTCTGCGAAGAGAGGGAGATTGCGCTCGGCGTCGGGCTCGCGCAGGGGGATCTGGCGGCAGTAGGTGAGGAAGTAGACGCCAAGGATGATGTCCTGCGACGGGGTGGTGATGGGCTTGCCGCTGGAGGGGGTGAAGATGTTGTTGGGCGCAAGCATCAGCATGCGCGCCTCCATCTGCGCCTCGACGGAGAGGGGCACGTGGACGGCCATCTGGTCGCCGTCGAAGTCGGCGTTGTAGGCGGTACAGACGAGGGGATGGACGCGGATGGCGTTGCCCTCGATGAGGACGGGCTCGAAGGCCTGGATAGAGAGGCGGTGAAGCGTGGGGGCCCGGTTGAGGAGGACGGGGTGGCCTTTGGTCACTTCCTCGAGGATGTCCCAGACCTCGGAGGTCTTGCGTTCGATTAGCTTTTTGGCGCTGCGCACGGTGTGCACGTAGCCGAGCTCCTTGAGGCGGCGGATGATGAAGGGCTCGAAGAGGACGAGGGCCATCTTCTTGGGCAGGCCGCACTGGTGGAGTTTGAGTTCGGGTCCGATGACGATGACGGACCGGCCGGAGTAATCGACGCGCTTGCCGAGGAGGTTCTGGCGGAAGCGTCCGCCCTTGCCCTTGAGCATGTCGGAGAGCGACTTGAGGGCGCGGTTTCCGGCACCGGTGACGGCGCGCCCATGGCGGCCGTTGTCGAAAAGCGCATCGACGGCCTCTTGCAGCATGCGCTTTTCGTTGCGGATGATGACGTCGGGGGTCTTGAGCTGGAGCAGGTTCTTGAGCCGGTTGTTGCGGTTGATGACGCGGCGGTAGAGGTCGTTGAGGTCGGAGGTGGCGAAGCGGCCGCCTTCGAGGGGGACGAGGGGACGGAGGTCGGGCGGGATCACGGGGAGGACCTCGAGGATCATCCACTCGGGCCGGGTCTTGGAGTTGTGGAAGCCCTGGGCGAGCTTGAGGCGCTTGGCGAGCTTTTTGCGGACCTGCTTGGAGCGGGTCTTGCCCATGGCCTCTTCGAGTTCGGCGATGACGGTGGGCAGGTCGGTGGCCACGAGGAGGTCGCGGACGGCTTCGGCGCCCATGCCGGCGCGGAATCCCTCGGTGCCGTATTCTTCCTGGGCGTCGCGGTATTCGAGTTCGGTGAGCAGCTGGCCCGGCTCGAGCGGGGTGGTGCCGGGGTCGATGACGATGTAGTCCTCGTAGT
>SLGN01000296.1 GCA_007123695.1 Verrucomicrobiales bacterium | reverse complement strand
CGGCGGAGACCCGGATCTCGCGGATGGGGAGGCGGAAGCCGTCCGCCGCGCCCCGTTTGGCGGGTTCGGCGCTGAAGCTGTAGGGCGTTTTCGCGATGCAGACGGGAAAGAGGGACGCCTCGGTGGAGTCGAGGTTGGCGAGTTCCCTCGCCGCAGCGGGCGCGAGGTCGATGTCGTCGGCCCGGTAGATCTCCCGGGCGACGGTGCGCAGCTTTTCCACGAGGGGGAGCTCGCGCGGGTAGAGGGGACGGAAGCGGCTTTCGTCCGCCGCGTCGACGGTTTCCACGACTGCGGCGGCGAGGCCCTCGGCTCCGGCTCCGCCCTCGGCCCAGTGCGTCGCGGGGATGCAGGGCACGCCGAGCCCTTCGCAGAGGGCGAGAAGACGGGCCGTCTCGGACTCGCGGTCCGAGGAAAAGGCGTTGAGCGCGACCACGGTCGGAACGCCGAACTTGGCCAGGTTCTCGAGATGGCGGCGCAGGTTCGCGAAGCCATTCTCGACGGCGTCGGGATTCTCTTCGGCGAGGTCTTTCAAGGAGACTCCTCCGTGGTATTTCAGGGCCCGCACCGTGGCCACGACCACGGCGGCGGCGGGGGCGAGGCCGGCCTCGCGGCACTTGATGTCGAAGAACTTCTCCGCCCCGAGATCCGCCCCGAAGCCCGCTTCGGTGACGACGTAGTCGGCGAGCCCGAGAGCCGTGCGGGTGGCGACGACCGAGTTGCAGCCGTGGGCGATGTTCGCGAAGGGGCCGCCGTGGACGAGGGCCGGAGTGTGCTCCAGCGTCTGCACCAGATTCGGGGCGAAGGCGTCCTTGAGCAGGGCGGCCATGGCGCCATGGGCCTTCAGGTCCGAGGCGGTCACGGCGCGTCCCTGCCGGTCGCGGCCCACCGCGATGCGTCCGAGGCGGGCGCGCAGGTCGGCGAGATCGCGGGCGAGGCAGAAGACGGCCATAACCTCCGACGCCACGGTGATGTCGAAGCCCGTCTCGCGGGGAAAGTCGCGCTGGTCTTCCAGGCCGGTGACGATGCGGCGCAGGGATCGGTCGTTGAGGTCCACAGCCCGGCGCAGGGAGATGCGGCGGGGGTCGAGGCCGAGTTCGTTGCCCCAGTGGAGATGGTTCTCGACCATCGCCGCGAGCAGGTTGTTGGCCGCACCGATGGCGTGGAAGTCCCCCGTGAAATGGAGATTGATCTCCTCCATCGGCACGACCTGGGCGCGCCCGCCGCCGGTGGCTCCGCCCTTCATGCCGAAGGAGGGGCCGAGGCTGGGCTCGCGCAGGCAGACGACCGCGTTCTTTCCGAGGCGACGGAGACCGTCGCCGAGACCGACGGTGGTGGTGGTCTTGCCCTCGCCCGGAGGGCTCGGGGAGATCGCCGTGACCAGCACCAGCCGCCCTCGCGGCCGGTCCGAGACGGCGGCGGCGAAGCCTGGATCGATCTTCGCCTTCCATCGACCGTAGGGGATGAGCTGTTCGGGCGCGATCCCGAGAGCGGCGGCGATCTCCTCGATCGGTCGCAGCTCGGCCTGGCGGGCGATGTCGATGTCCTTCATATCAGCGGAGGTGCCTCCGCCGGAGCAGCAGCGGAGAAGCCGCCGGAGTCTTCCACAGGATGCACGAATGCTCCAGCAGAAGCTTCCCCATCGCGGCCAATACCAAGAACCGAGAGCCGCGGTGAAGCCGACCCCATGAATCCCCTTGCGGACCGGGCGGACGTGGCGAACCTTCCTCCGCGCCGAACCTACGCCCCTCCCGCCTTCCATGCCTGTCAAGATCGACCCAAACCTCCACCAGGAGAAGAAACCCTCCTGGATCCGCGTGCGCCTGCCCAACAATCCCGTGTTCTGGGACACCAAGGGCCTGATCGAGGACCTCAAGCTGGTCACCGTCTGCGAAGAGGCCCAATGCCCGAACCGTTGGGAGTGCTGGGGGCAGGGGACCGCGACCTTCATGATCGCGGGCGAGCGCTGCACCCGGGCCTGCGGCTTCTGCGCGGTGGACACCCGCCGCCCCCTGCCGCTCGAGGCCGACGAGCCCGAGCGGGTCGCCGAGGCGGTCGCGAGGATGCGCCTCAACCATGTCGTCATCACCGCCGTGGCGCGCGACGACCTTCCCGACGGCGGGGCCTGCCATTTCGCCAACGTCATCAACGCGGTGCGCCGGGTCAATCCCAAGACGGTCGTCGAGGTGCTCGTGCCCGACTTTCTCGGGCGTGCCGACGCTCTCTGGGTGGTGATGGAGGCCGCTCCCGAGATCTTCAACCACAACCTCGAGACGGTGGAACGGCTCACTCCGCAGGTCCGCTCTCGCGCCGAGTACCGGCGCTCGCTCAAGGTGCTGCGGGAGGCCCGCGAAATGGCCGAGAAGATGGGCCGCCGCTGCGCCACCAAGAGCGGCATCATGCTCGGGCTCGGCGAGCGCGAGGACGAGATTCTCCAAGCCATGGACGACCTGCGCGAGCACCGGGTCACCGTCCTGACGATGGGCCAGTATCTCCGGCCCTCCCCGAAGCATTTGCCCGTGGTGGAATACATCGATCCCGCCGTATTCGACCGCTACCGCGACATCGCCCTGGAGAAAGGCTTCCGCCACGTCGCCTCGGGGCCCCTCGTCCGCAGCTCCTACCACGCCGCCGACTTCAAGCCCGAACTCGACCCCCTCGCCTGACTCCGCAGCCGAGGTTCATCGGCGGGATGCCCATGATGCAGGGCGGGTGCTGACGTTTTCTGGCGGGGGATGCGTGCGGAGGCGGGCCAAGGCTTGCAAAAACGCTTTCGCTCGGCTCGCCTTGGCCCGAGAGTCTTTGCGTTCTAAAAGGCCCATGGAGACCATCGTTCTCAAGCGCAAGAATTTCTATCCGGTCGCTCCGCCGCTGCTCGACTACCTGCGCCGCTACCAGCGCTCGCTCGAGGTGCCGCCGATCTACGAGGAACTGCATCGCTACTCGACGCTCTTTCCCCTCTACGACCGCGAAGGGGCCGACACTCTCTGGAAGACGGCCTTCTACGAACCGTCCATCCGCGAGGCTCTTTCGGCCCACCTCATCGGCATTTACTCGCTGCTCAAAACCAACGACCTGCGAACCCTCGACCACCTAGCCCTAGAGCGCGTCGATTTCTGCGACTTCGGCAACTCGCGGCCCTTCCGCATCCGGATCGTCAATCAGTTCAACGACAACTACGATCATTTCTACGTCAAGATCGCCGACGCCTCGCGCATCTACGGGCTCGAGCTCGAGCACATCCTCTCGCCCAACCGCATCAACTACCTCGTCAACGGCAACACGCTGATCGAGGAGCACATCGCCGGCGTTCCCGGGGACGCCTTCATCCACCGGCATTTCGAGCGGCCCGAGACGAATCCCGTGCGCGTCGCCAAGGAGTTCGTGAAGTTCAACGAGCGCAGCTTCATCCGTCTGCTCGGCGACATGCGCAGCTACAACTACGTCGTCGACATCACGCCCGACTTCGAAGACGCACAGTACCGCGTGCGCGCCATCGACTTCGACCAGCAGAGCTACGAGGGGGCCATCGGCGTCTACCTTCCGCAGACCTTCCCCGAGAACCACGCCGTCGTCGAACTCTGCACCGACCGGCTCAACTATCAGACGATGCGGCAATATCAGGACGAAGAGCGCACGCTCATCGCGCGGCGCTGCCACATCGCCCACGAACGGCTCGGGGCGCTGTGGCAGGCGATGTGCCCCGACGAGATCTCGCCGCCCGAGAAGGTGGGCGAACTCCGCGAAGGGCTCAACCAGTACCACTCCACCGATGCCTTCACCGACGCGATGACGATGGGGGATCTCGTCCGGAAAAATCTCGAGGTATCGCTGGCGAAGACGAATCGCTGAGGCATGTTGGAGTGGTTCTGTAGCGAGCCCATGTCCGACCACCTGCATTTCCTCAAGGCCGCCCTCCGCGACGCGGCGGGGGTCGGGGCCGTGGCCCCGAGTTCGCGCGAGCTGGCCGGGCTCATGACTGACTGGCTTGACTGGAACTCCCTTTCTTGCGTAGTCGAATACGGTCCCGGCACGGGCGTCTTCACCGAGCGAATCGCCTCCCTAGCCGGAGATGACTGCCACTTCTTCGCCGTCGAGCGCGACCCCTGCCTCGCCGCGATCACGCGGGCGCGCTGCCCCGATGTCGAGGTCCACGAAGAGTGCGCCAGCCGGGTGTCCGAACTTTGCGAGAGACGGGGCGTCGGGAAGGTCGATGCCATCCTCAGCGGACTGCCCTGGGCCTCCTTCCAGCCCGAACTGCAGGAAAAGCTCCTCGGCTCGATGCTGCAAGTGCTGCCCCCCGGGGGGCGCTTCGCTACCTTCGCCTATTGGCAGGGGCTGGCGCTGCCGGCCGGGCGCCGCTTCCGGAGGCTCCTTCGGGAAAACTTCCGTAGCGTCGAGCGCAGCCGTACCGCCTGGCGCAATCTG
>SLGN01000495.1 GCA_007123695.1 Verrucomicrobiales bacterium | reverse complement strand
CCTCCGCCCAGCTTGCCTGGGCGGAGGGCTGCGAACATACCGCAGGAGCCGGAGCGAGCGCCAGCAAGAGCGTGCGAAGACGGCTTACCGACCTGAGTTCTCCTCGAAGTCTCGGGCTGAGGCGATCCGCAGCACGGAGCCGACATTCCGGTCGGCGAACAATGCACGAAGTCGCGAGACCGTTTGTGATCGGCCCGCCCCGAGAGAGAACATGAGCGCCCCCTTCCAACTGCCCCACGAGATGATCCTCGCCTCGGCCGGTTCGGGCAAGACCTGGCAACTGACCAACCGCTACATCGGGCTGATGGCCGTGCAGTTGCGCAGCGGCGAACCCGTCGCCCCCGAGCGCATCCTCGCGGCCACCTTTACGCGGAAGGCGGCGGGCGAGTTTTTCGACTCGATCCTGCTGAAGCTGGCCGAGGCGGCCTCGGATCCCGCAAAGGCCGCCGCCCTCGCCGCCGACAAGGGGGATCCGCTCTCTCCCGTGCTCGCCGGGCTCTCCTGCGACGACTACGCTCGGTTGCTCCGTGTCTTCGTCACTCGCATGCCGCGCCTTTTCCTCGGAACGCTCGACAGCTTCTTCGCCAACCTTCTCCGCGCCTTCCCCGCCGAGTTCGGACTGAGCGGGGCCTTCGAGACCCTCGACGAACACGCCGCCGCAGTGGCACGGGCGCGGGTCTACGAGACGGTCTTCTCGGGCCGTCCGGGGCCGGGCGACGGCGGCGGCGAAACGGCCCAGCGCGCCTTTCTCGAAGCGTTCCGCCTCGCCACTCTCGGCACCGACGAGCAGCGCGTCGCGAAGCAGCTCGACACCTATCTCGACGACTTGCACGATCTCTACCTCCACGCGCCCTCCGCCGGAGTCTGGGGACGCCCCGAAGCCATCTGGGCCGACGCCGGCGTGCAGTGGCTCGCCGGCGCCGCGGCCGACCCCGCAACCGAGGGCCGCCGCCTGCTCGCCGCCCTCTCCGTGATCGAGGATTCCGGCGAGAAGGTGGAGTGGAAATACTGGAACGAGTTCATCGACGAGATCGTGGCGCACCGGCCCGGCCTCCCTCTGCCCACCCGCATCAAATATGTCGCCGAGCGAGTCCTGCCGGTCTGGCGCGAGGTGGTCGCGGGCGCCGCCTCGGTGAAGTTCAACCGCACTGTGCACGAGCTGGGCCCGGCCGCCTGCGATCCCCTGCGCCGCATTTTCCAGTGGCTCGTCGGCGGCGAACTCGAAGCCAAGCTCGCGCGCACCCGCGGCATCCGCGAACTGCTCAACCACTACGAACGGGTCTACGGCGAGCAGGTGCGCCGCCGGGGGCAGCTCACTTTCCAAGATGTGCAGCTCCTCCTCGCGCGCCGCGCCGACGAGGGCCGTGGCGACGCGGCCGACTCGCCCCTTTTCACCCAGCTCCCCGGCGAGGAGGACCGACTGCGCATCGACTACCGGCTCGACGCGCGCTACGACCACTGGCTGCTCGACGAGTTCCAGGACACCAACCTCCTCCAATGGCGCGTCGTCGAGAATCTCGTCGACGAAGTCGTGCAGGACACCTCGGGGACGCGTTCGCTCTTCCAGGTCGGCGATCTGAAGCAGGCCATCTACGCGTGGCGCGGCGGCGACACACGCCTCTTCAACGACATCGCGGCACGCTACAACGCCCATGGGGAACGGTTGCGCCGCCGCCATCTCGACGTGTCATGGAGGTCGGGCCGCGACGTCATCGAAACGGTCAACCGCGTCTTCGGCGACGAGGCAGCCCTGCGCGCCCTCGGTCTGCCCGACCCCGCCGTCGACCAGTGGGAATGGCACGAGCACCGCGTCTCGCCCAAGGGCGAGAGCTTCGAGGGCTGCACCTACCTGCTGAACCCCGTGGCGCCGGAGGGGGAAAAGCCCGAGGCAGGCGACATCCACGCTCTCGTCGCGGGCATCCTGCGCGAGATCGATCCGGTGCGGCGCGGCCTTTCCTGCGCGGTGCTCGTCCAGCGCAACCGCGTCGGCGAAGAGCTCGTCGACGCCCTGCGCTCCCTCGTCCCCATCCCCGTCGCGAGCGAGTCGGAGATCTTCATCGGCTCGGACAATCCCCACAACCGCGCCCTCGCCTCGATCCTGCAAGTGGCGGCGCATCCGGCGGACGGCTTCGCCTGGCAGCATCTCCGCATGGGGCCGCTCGCGCCCTTCCTCGAGCGCGAGGCCCCGACCCCGCGCAGGCTTTCGGCAAGGGTTCTCGGGAGGCTCTTCGAGTCGGACTTCGAGACCTTCGCACGCGAGTGGAGCGCCGAGATCGAGACCGCCCTCGGCACGCCCCTCGACCCTTTCACCCGCGGCCGGGCCGAAGACTTCGCCCTCGCCGCGCGGAGCTTCGACGAGGAGGGCGGGCGCGACATCGACGAATTCCTGACCTACCTCGGCAACTACCGCACCCGCGAGGCCGTGGCCGGCGAGGTCGTCCAGGTCATGACGATCCACAAGTCGAAGGGGCTCACCTTCGACGCCGTCATCCTGCCCGACCTAGGCGGCGACTCCCTCGACGTGCCCCGCCGCGAGATCGGGGTCAAAAAAGACGCCGACCGCGAGGTCGAGTGGGTCCTGGAGATGCCGCGGAAGGACTTCGTCGAGGCAGACCCGGTCCTCTCCGCCTACTCCGCCGAGCGGGCCGCCGAGTCCGCCTACGAGAATCTCTGCAAATTCTACGTCGCCATGACCCGGGCGAGCCGCGCCAACTACCTCGTCGCCCTGCCGCGGGGGAAAGGCGCGACCTCGCGCAATTTCGTGAAGCTGCTCGAGGACACCCTCGCCGGCGAGCCCTGCGAGGACGACTTCGGAGGCGTCCCGGCCGAGGTGCTCTACGCCAGCTCCACCGCCCGCACCTCGCGGCGCTGGTTCGAGGCCGCGCAGCAGCAGAAGCAACCGGGGCAGGGCGCGGCGGAGGAGGATCGGGAGACGACTGCGGGCGACGGCGCATCCGGACCCTCCGTCGATCCCTCTCTCGCCCGGGCGAGGGCGCGGCGGCGCACGCCGAGCGGATCCGAGGAAGGCACCGTCAGCGCCGCGCAGATTTTCTCCCGAGGCGGCGGGGAGGCCCGCGATTTCGGGAATCTCGTCCACGCGATCTTCGAGGAGATCGAGTGGGCCGACGCGTTCGACCTCGACGCGCTGCAGCGAGACTGGACCGCCCTGCGCGGACCCGGCGGGGCTCTCGACGATGCCTTCGAGCAGGTGCGCGGAGTCCTCGCCGAACCAACCTTGCGGAAAGCCCTCTCACGGCCCGCAGCGCCCGCAGGGGCGGAGACCGGGGCCGAGGCGTGGCGGGAACGGCGCTTCGAGATCCTCCTCGGCGACGAGTGGCTCTCCGGCACCTTCGACCGCGTCGTCCTGCAGTGCGACTCCGCCGGAGTCCCCCGGGCCGCGACCATCCTCGACTTCAAGACCGACCGCGTCGCCGACCCTGCCGAGATCGACGGCGCCGTCGCCAAATACCGGCCCCAGCTCGAGACCTACCGGGAGGTCCTCCGCCGCATGACTGCCCTCTCCGCCTCCGCCATCCGCTGCCGTCTTCTTTTCACCCGCCCGCGCGAGCTGAGGGAGGTGTAGTTTCGCGGTTCAGGAGTTCCTCGAAGTTTTCGGCCCATCGGGAATCAACGTTCACCCTGTTGTCGAGGCGCTGGGGGCACCTACGGTGCTCGGCCATGGACTCGGTGAACTCGTAGCGGAACTCCCACTTCTCCGTCGCCGGATGGAGGCAAGCCGCGAGAATCGGGAACTCGTCGCGTCGATAGTATCGCGAGCACGGATCCGTTTTCGAAGCCCGCGTTCTCTGAAAATCCACCCGGACCGTGCCGTCGGCCAGCCTTCGGCGAAGGACGTTCTTGCATTCGATTCGCATCTGGCGACCTCCGGCGAGGCGGATTTCGAAATCGGGCTGGCCGTCGATTTCGAGACGTTTCAAATCGACTATGTCCGAAACCCGGGAAAGCTCCGTCTCTAAGTGCGTCTCGGCGACCCATCCGCGCACCGCCATTTTCAATCTCGGCGCGCCTTCGATCAACGAGAGAATCTCGTCGGGACTCAACTCGAACTCGCGGGAAAGCGAGTGGAGATCCGACGCGCTCGGAGGCGGAAGCGCTAAGACCGAGGAGGCGGGCAACCCGAGGTCGGCGCCTGGCGAAGCGAAACGCTCGGCGAGGAGATGGCGGTGCCCTTGGTCCATGGCCAGCGTCGCCTGCTCGAACCGAATGTAGTCGAGAAATCGCTCTGGTCTTGCTCCAACGAACGTCTCCACGGGCGAGTCGAAACCCCGCGAGGTCTTTTGCCGTTCCCAACAATGCCACCCGTTTGCAAGTATTTCCCTAGCATGCTCCTCCTTGAATTCGAGCGAGATGAACATCCGCGTCGGGCTGTGAAGCACGGGGTCGGCGGCGACGAAAAAGCCCCGCTCCGGAT
>SLGN01000325.1 GCA_007123695.1 Verrucomicrobiales bacterium | reverse complement strand
TCGCCGCGGCCCCCTCGACGAGCGCGAGCACGCTCTTGTCGGACACCGAAGACTCGACGAAGACGGCGGGGATGCGGCGCTCGACGAGGAAGTTCACGAGGTTTTCGATGTCCCTGACCCCGGCCTCGGACTCGGTGCTGAGCCCCTGGATCCCGCGGACTTCGATTCCGTAGGCCCGCGACATGTATTGGAAGGCGTCGTGCGCGGTGACGAGGACGCGCTGTTCTTTCGGGATGGTCGCGAGGGAGCGGCGGGCGTAGTCGTCGAGCGTCTCCAGCGTCTCGCGGTAGGCGGCGGCGTTGGCGCGGTAGGTTTCGGCGTTGTCGGGGTAGCGCTCTACGAAGATCCGCTCGACCACGCCGAGAGCGGCGATCCAGGCCTTCACGTCCATCCAGACGTGGGGATCGTCGTTGCGCTCGTCGTCGATCATCACGTAGCCCTCCGCGCCGACGAAGGGCTCGGTCACGGCGCGGATCTCGCGGCCCGAAGCGGCCAGCTTTTCCAGCAGCGCGACCATCTTGCCCTCGAGCATGAGCCCGTTGTAGAAGACCAGGTCCGCCCCGCTGATCGCCTTCACGTCGGCGGCGCTGGGCTTGTAGAGATGGGGATCGACGCCCTCGCCCATCAGGGCGGTCACTTCGGCGAGGGGACCGGCCACCTCGCGCACGATGTCGGCGATCATTCCCGTGGTCGCGACGACGCGGGGGACTCCGGTCGAAGGCTCGGGCGGGTCGCCCCCGCAGGCGGAGAGAAACAGGGCGGCTGCCGGGAAAAGGAAGGTGAGTCGCATGGAGAGGCGGCGGATTTCGAATTTCTAGAAACAAAATCGATCCTTATCTTGATTCGTCAAGATAGGAATCTTGCATCTCCCGTGAGATTGCCGTAGATTTGTCGAATGCCGTCGAGCACCGTCGAGAACTACCTCAAGACCATCCTCCGTCTCGAAGCGGAGGGGGAAGGGGCGACCACCGTGGGGGAGATCGCCCGCGAGCTCGGGGTGACGCCCGGCACGGTCACGACGATGATGCGGCATCTCCGCGACCGCGGTCTCGTCGACTACGAGCCCCGCCGGGGTCTTTCCCTGAAGCCCGAGGGAACGACGGAGGCGATGAAGGTGGTGCGCCGCCACCGTCTCCTCGAGCTGTTTCTCGTCGAGGTGATGGGGCTGGACTGGTCGGAGGTCCATGCCGAGGCCGAGGTGCTGGAGCACGCCGTGTCGGACCGTCTCCTCGACCGCATCGACGCGATGCTGGGCGAGCCGACGCACGATCCCCACGGCGACCCCATTCCCGACCGCCGGGGCATCCTGCCGGAAGACCGGGCCGTGCCCTTGATCGAGGCGGAGGTGGGCCGCTGGCGCGTCGTGCGGGTTTGCGACGACGATTCCGACCTCCTCGGATGGCTGCGGAAAAAGGGCCTGCGGATCGGCGAGGAGGTCGATCTGTCGTTGGCGGACCGGATCGGCGGGGTCCTCGAGCTGTCCCGGCACGACGGAGACCGGGTCCGCATGGGCGTCGATGCGGCGGAGCAGGTCTACGTGGAAGCCGTGGAACTGCCCGAGTAGAAAGAGCCCGGTCGGGAAGGGTGGCTGCGCCGGCGCGATGGGCTGACGGCGCCTCTTTGCCGGGAAGTTCGCGCCCCGGTCGTCACTGGTTGGCGGCCGCGGTCTCGACGGGAACGGATTCGAGCATTTCCTCGAGCAGCAGGCGCAGGGCGGGGCGGCGCCGCGTGGCGAGGTCGCGGTCGAAGTCCCCGTCGCCGGCCTCGAGGCGATGGAGCACGGCGGGTAGGAAGGCCTGCTTGACGTCTTCGGGATAGACGGCGGGATGTTCTTCGAGGAAGGCGATGGCCCGGCCCGTCTGCATGATGGCGAGGGCCCCGCGGTTGCTGATGGCGGCGTCGAGTTCGGGATGGTGGCGGATGGCGTCGCAGAGCCGGATGACGTAGTGGAGGATCCCGTCGGACGCCGGCAGCGAGCGGATCCGGCGCTGCCATTCGGCGATTTTTCCGAGATCGACGAGGGGCGGGCGGGGTGCGGGCTGGCCCGAGGCGCCCTCGCTGCCGTCGGCGAGCCGGGCGGCGTGCTGCTTCAGGATGCCGGCGCGGACGGCGCTGTCGGGCAGGCTCATCTCGATGGAGACGAGGAAACGGTCGAGCTGCGGCGCGGGCAGGGGAAAGGTGCCCGCGCGGTGCCGGTTGTTGCGCGTCGCGACGACCTGGAAGACCTCGGGCAGCTGCCGGGTCGTGCCGTCGACGGTGACTTGGCCCTCGTTCATGCATTCGAGCAGGGCGCTCTGGAGGCGCGGGCTGGCCCGGTTGATCTCGTCGGCGAGGAGCAGGTTGGCGAAGACCGGCCCCTCGACGAAGTCGAAGTCTCCGCGGTCCTGCCGGTAGAGGGAATAGCCGACCAAGTCGGCGGGAAGGAGGTCGGGGGTGAACTGGACGCGTTTGAACGAGGCCGAGACGCTCTCGGCGAGGGTCTTGGCCAGGGTTGTCTTGCCCACGCCGGGGGGGCCTTCGATCAGGGCGTGCCCGCCGGCGAGCAGGGCCGCGACGAGTTCGCGCACCGCCGTCTCGGCGCCGAGCACGGAAGTCTCGAGGTGGGCGACGAGGGCTTTGAGGTCGGGGTCCACGGCGGGGCGGGTTCGTTCAGCGGTTCACGGCGAGCAGCTCACGTGTAGCAGCCGAAGCTTCGCGGTTCAAGAGCGCTTCTCTACATCCGTTCGGTGGTGCGGATCCCGAGCAGGCCGAGCCCGTGGCGCAGCACCCGGCCGGTCAGCTCGCAGAGGGCGAGGCGGGTGTGGCGCGGATCGCCCTCGACCTTGAGCACGGGGCAGGCTTCCCAGAAGTGGTGGTAGGCGGTTGCGAGTTCGTAGAGGTAGGAGGCGAGGGCGTTGGGGCGGAAGTCGTCGAGGACGCTCGGCACGGTCTCGGCATACTGGGCGAGGCGCAGGGCGAGGCTGCGCTCCGCCTCCTCGGCGAGGACGATGCGCCCGCCCCCGGGCTCGAAGCCGGCCCCGAGACGGCGGAAGATGGCGCGGGTGCGCACGTAGGCGTTGATCAGGTAGGGCGCGGTGTTGCCCTTGAGGCTGAGCATCGTGTCCCAGTCGAAGACGTAGTCGGTCATGCGGAACTGGCTCAGCTCGGCGTATTTCACCGAACCGATCCCGACGACCTCGGCGATGGAGGCCTTCTCCTCCTCGGGCAGTTCGGGGTTCTTCTCCTCGATGATGGACCGGGCGCGCACCACGGCCTCGTCGAGGACGTCGGCGAGCTGCACGGTGTCGCCCGAGCGGGTCTTGAGCATCTTGCGGTCCTTGCCGAGGATGCTGCCGAAGGGGATGAAGCGCAGGGCCACGGTCTGGCCGCGCTTTTTCGCCGCCGCGAAGATCTGGTCGAAGTGCAGCTGCTGGGGCGCGCCGACGACATACCAGATCTCGTCGGCCCCGAGCTCGCCGACGCGGAAGTCGATGGTGGCGAGGTCGGTGGTGGCGTAGAGGAAGCCTCCGTCGCTCTTGCGCACGATGGCGGGCTTGCCGGCGAGGCGTTCGTCCTCGCGGAAGAACACGCACACGGCGCCGTCGCTCTTCTCCGCGATGCCGGCGGCGAGTAGCTCCTCGACAAGGGGGGCGAGGCGGTCGTTGTAGAAGCTCTCGCCGAACCAATGGTCGAAGGAGACGTCGAGCCGGTCGTAGATGCGCTGGAGGCCCTCTTTGGAAAGAGCGACGCATTTCTCCCAGATCGCGAGGTTGCCGGGGTCGCCGCCTTGCAGCTTCACCAGCTCGGCCTTGCATTCCTCCATCAGGGCCTCGTCCGCCTTGGCCCGGGCGTTGACCTCGCGGTAGACGCGCAGGAGTTCGGCGATCGGATCGCTGGCGAGGGCGCTCTCGTCGAGGAGCTTTTTCCAGCCCCAGAGAATCATGCCGAACTGGGTGCCCCAGTCGCCGATGTGGTTGTCGGAAACGACGCGGTGCCCGAGGAAGCGCGCGATCCGCCCGAGACAGTCCCCGAGAATGGTGCTGCGGATGTGGCCCACGTGCATCGGCTTGGCGACGTTCGGCGCGGAAAAGTCGAGAACGACGGTGCGGGGCGCGGGCGCCGGCGCCACCCCGAGACGCTCGTCCCCGAGCAGATCGGCGCAGCGTGCCGCGAGGCTCTCGGATTCGAGACGGAAGTTGATGAAGCCGGGGCCGGCGATCTCGGGAGGGGCGCAGAGGCCGCCGCCGTCGAAGGTCTCGGCGATCAAGGCGGCCGTTTCCCGCGGATTCCGCCGCAGGGCCTTGGCGAGGACCATGGCCGCGTTCGACTGGTAGTCGCCGAAGCGCCGGTCCTGCGCCGGAACGATTTCGGCGCGGAAGCCCTCGGGCAGCTCCGCCGCGAAGGCGGAGCGGGCAAGGGCTTCGTTGAGGCGCGCGGCGAGGAGTTCGGAGAACGT
>SLGN01000306.1 GCA_007123695.1 Verrucomicrobiales bacterium | reverse complement strand
TGGACCGAGGACACAGGCATGAGGCCCGAGCTCGTCGAGCTGATGAAGCGAATGGTCTATTTCCAGAACGGACTCATGCTCTTCAGCGACTTTCCCCACCTAATCGGAAGGGCCCGGTCGGAGACGGAAGCGAGAGCGCTGCACAAGACCTCTTCGCGGACCCGCTCCATGCTCGTCCGGCTCGACACGAAGGAGGGCGCCGAACTCGACGAAATGCTGAAATACTGGAGCACGGGGCTAGGTCTCCGGCGAAAGGAAATCGAACACCTGCTCGTCGAAGCGGTGCAGAACCCGGGCGTCGACAATCTCGACCTCGCCCACATTCTGCCGCCCTTGCCGCGCAAGCTGCTCTTCACCTACCCCGACATGAGCATGGCGAACGACGGCATTCTGCCGGACTGCCACTGGAGTTCGCTGAACTTCTTCAACTACAATCCGCAGCCTATCTATCTCGACGAGTTCTTCGCGGCCTCGCGCTTCCTCGAGAGTTTCGAGCAGGTCGATCCTCCCTACCGCTACGGCGACGTCATGGTTTTCCTCACCGACGACATGTCGGCGTACCACTCCTGCGTCTACATCGCTGGAGACATCGTCTACACGAAGAACGGTCGCAGCCTCTACCAGCCGTGGATTCTGCTGCCTCTCCAGGACGTCGCCAGCACCTACGTGGACGGGGACGGAAAGCCGCTCCGCGTCCAAGGGTTCCGGAAGCTCCCCGGCTGAGCGCGGCGGAGCTCCCGGCGACGGCGCGGATTCGGCATTACACCGCCTCGGCCACGTCGATCATCGTCTTGAGGATCGTGTTCCAGGTCGCTGGCGTCTCGAGCACGGCATTGGGGAACATGCATCCATCCCAGCAAATGTGGGAGATGCCGCGCGAGGCGTGGTCCTTCAGCCAATACTGCGAGCAGCGCACGATGTCGAGCTTGCCGTTGGGATCGTCGGCGGGGCAGTGCTTGCCAGTCTTGTCGTGGCTGCCGGCCCCGTGCACGGTGCCGTCGTTCTGCGCGACATGGAAGTCGATGGTCCACGGGCGCAGCTTGTCGGTCATCTCTTCGTAGGCGGCGTAGAATTCGTCCGCGCCGTAGCCCTCCTTGAGCAGGGCGTGCTCCGGCGCGTTGTAGCCCAGCAGATAGAGGTAGGTGTGGGCGAGGTCGGCTTGGAAGCCGAGGGTTTCGGGCATGCTGACTTCCTCGAGGAGGTCGAGCATGTCCTTCCAACTGTGCATCCCGGCCCAGCAGATTTCGCCCTCGGCGGCGAGTCGCTCGCCGTGGTCGGCGGCGATCTTGGCGGCCTCGCGAAAGGTTTCGGCGATGCGCTTGGTGTTCGCCTCGGGATTCTCGCGCCACTTGTTCACTCCGAACTCGGCCGAGTCGATGCGGATGACGCCGCGCTTGCGGACGCCGTGCTGGTTGAAGACCCCGGCGATGCGGCAACCCACCTTGACAGCTTCGAGGAACTTGTCGCGGGCCTCGTCGTCGCCCATGGCCGAGTCGCCGACCGTGCCGGGCCAGACCGGCGCCACGAGCGAGCCGACCTCGAAACCCTTTCCGGCGATGAGGTCGGCGATGCCGCGAAGCTCGTCGTCGGACGCCGCCGGATCTGTGTGGGGGTGAAAGAGGAAGTAGTCGATCCCGTCGAACTTCCGTCCGTCCGACTCGGCGGCAGCGGTAAGGTCGAGCATCCGCTCGAGGGAAATGGGCGGCTCCTGGCCTTCGCCGTCGCCTTTTCCGACCAGGCCGGGCCACATCGCGTTGTGCAGTTTCAGGGAGGACATCTCTTCGTTCGTGGGAGTGGGGGTTCGTTACTGTTGGGAGAAAACACCCTTCAAGGATACATGAAGAGGGAGGCGCGGCAAGGGACAACGACCGCTCCGGGGAGGGAAATCGCGGAAGCCTGCGGAGGCGTTCACTGGAACCGCAGGGAGTAGAGGTCGGCGTCCTTCATCGCGAAGCGCAGCCGCACGGGCTGTCCGGCGAGGGCGGCGAGGTCGTCGTCGCCGTCCCACGTGGCGAGGCGGTCGAGGTGGTCGCCGAAAAGCTCGTCGGCGTCGGCGAGCGAACGACCGGGCAGGGGCTCGCCGCGCTCGTCGAGGATCTCGACTCGGATCGATCCGGCGGCGGAGGTCGCGAAGTTCAGATGCAGGCGCTCCCCTTCGAAGACTAAGGGGCGGGTGGTGAACTCGCCGCCGCCGAAGCCGGCGCCGACGCTCGCGATGCGGTCGAGCGCCCAGGTGTAGCGGCGCAGATGGGCGGAGGTCTGGCCGTAGTCGTGGGAGACGTAGAGCGACATCTCTTCCGGCCCGGTTTGGACGATGTTCAACGCCGGGTAGTTGCTGCGGGAGACCCAGTCCTGCCGCCGCGAGCCGGGGCGCAGGAGGGCCTCGCGGAAAGTCTGGAGGTAGGTCTCGCCGTCGCGCGAGCTGAGGAGGACGGCGTCGCTGACGTCGCCGGCGGCGCGGGCGTAGCGGGCCTCGACGCCGAGGGCGAGGGCCTCTTCCTCCCCGACGGCTCGCTTGCCGGGGAAGAAGCGCGCGGCGGTCGCCAGGTAGATGTGCGGGGCGCGGAAGTAGGGCTGGGTCTGGTTGGTGTAGAGGTGCTCGGTCTGCGGCGGCTCGTAGCGCATCGGCTGCGTCTCGGTCCATTCGAGGAAGTCTTCGGAGGTCGCACGGGAGATCCCGCGCAGGCCGTCGAGCCGCCATTCGTCTGCGGTGCTCACCCCGGCGGTGAAGGTGCGGAAGTAGGCGACGTAGCGGCCCTCGTGCTCGGACCAGAAGGCGAGGTTCTGCGAGTCGAAGGCGCCCTCGGTGATGACGGCGGCCTCGCGCAGCTTGCGCCAATGGATCCCGTCGCCCGAGGCGAAGGCGATCAGCCCCCCGCCGGGGTTGCGGTGGATCGCGCCGCCGAGGGCCTTGTAGCGCTCGTCCTCGGGCACCCCGGGCCGGGCGTCGAGGAAGGGCGAGAAATTGTGCGCCACGGGCGACTCGACGAGGATGAGGTTGTTTTCGGGCGAGCCGTCGTATTCGTGCAGGCCCAGCGTGGGGCGGGTCCACTCGATCCCGTCGGCGCTCTCGGCGTAGCAGACGACTTCGGCGAGCCCGTCGGCGCGGAACTCGGGCTTGCCGCGGTAGTAGAGCCGGTAGCGCTCGCCGTCGTGGAGGATGGTGGCGTAGCCGGAAAACGCGCCCTCCCAGGGCTGGTCGAAGCGGAAGACGACCCCTTCGTCGCGGGGCGGATGGAGCCTCAGTCCGGCGCCGTCGAAGCGGTCGACGAGATGCCCGTCGACGAAGAGCTCCAGTCGCGTGCCGATCTCGAGGGGCGGCGACGTTTCCCCGGATGCCGCAGAGGCGAGCGCGTGCCGGGCGATGAACTCGACGATGGGAGTGGAGTCGTCGAGCCCGTGGACGTGCCCGACGCCGGGCTTGGCGATCCGCTCGATGCTCCCGCCGAGGGCTTCGTAGCGTTCGGCGAGGACGCCGGTGTTCTCCTCCCAGGGCACGAGCTCGTCGGCGTCGCCGTAGACGTGCAGCAGGGGGATGGCGGCCTCGGCGAGGGGGGCGAGGCGGTCGATGGGATTCAGCGCGACGGCGAGCAGCGCCTCGACCTCGGAGACGCCGTAGGCGGCGAGCAGCTTGGGGATTTCGTTCGGGGTGCCGGGACCTGACCCGTGCCCGAGCGGCCAGCTCTCCACATCGCAGACGGGGGCGTCGGCGTAGACGCAGGCGACGCGCTCGGGGTGTTGCGAGGCCCAGTTGTAGCAGTAGAGGCCGCCGCGGCTGAGCCCGACGAGGGCGGCCTTCGGGGCGAAGCCGTGGGTTTTCGTCAGGAGCCGGTAGGCGCGGTCCCAGCGCTCGAGCGCCTCGGGGGCGCCGAAGAGGTTCGGCACGGCGAGGTAGACGATGTGGAAGCCGCGTCCGAGCAGGGCCACGTCGGGCACGGGGCGGTGGCCGAAGAATTCGCCATGCCAGACCCAGGGGCGACCGGGAGCGGCGGCGTCGGGGGCGATCACGGTGAGCTTTTTTCCTTCCAGGTCAAGCTCGTGCCGGGCGTAGCCGTTCCAAGTGCCGGTGGCGGGCGGCAGCGGCTCGATGGCGGAGGCAGTGGAGGCGGCGGCGAGAAGCAGCAAGGAAAGCGGGAGGGCGAGGCGGATCATGGGGATCATGCGGGCTGGGGGGCGAGGGGCATCGCGAGTCTTTTCCATTCCGCGGTCGAAGGCAAGTCTGGTGAGCTTGCCTCATCAGGTGATTGGCGAGGCATCGCCGACTCGGGGCGGCGTGACACGGTAGATCTACCTCTACGCATCAGAAATTCGGATTCGAATCATCTTGGAGTAGCGGAGCAATGGAGCAATGGAGCAATGGAGTGGTGGAGTGGTGGAGTGGTGGAGTGGTGGAGTGGTGGAGTGGTGGAGTGGTGGAGTGGTGGAGTGGTGGAGTGGT
>SLGN01000164.1 GCA_007123695.1 Verrucomicrobiales bacterium | reverse complement strand
TTGCCGCGGTCGCGGCGAGCGTTCCCCACCAGACCCAGGGCGCCCGGCGCAGCCCCCAGAGCCGGGTGTAGGTGGGGACGCCCTCCTCCTCGTCGGCGGGAGCGCGGAGTTTGCGCCCCAGCTCGATCACGAGCCCGTTGCAGAAGCTGGCGATGAGGAACCACTTCAGCCCCGGCGAAATCGGGTAGCCGCGCACCAGCCAGTGGCAGGCGGTGGCGTAGAGGTCCACCAGCGGCATGATCAGCATGTGGGTCCAAAGGTAGGTGACGGGCCGCGCCACGAGCCACTCGCGTGCGAAGAACTCGCGGCTCATCAGGGCGAGGTAGGCCCAGGCCGCGCCCAGCACCCAGAGCAGCCTCGGCTCCAGCCGGAGCGCGAGCGCGAGCTGCGCCGCCCCCGCGAGGACGAAGACCGCCCCCAGTTCGCGCAGGCTCACGAGGCCGCGCGGCACCGGGCGGTAGGGCCGGTGGCGGCGGTCCTCCTCGGCGTCCTTGAACTCGTCGGCGATGCGGAGCTGGAGGAAGAAGAGGAAGCAGGTCACGAAAGCCGTCGCCGCTGCTGCGAAGCGGCGCGGGTCTGCCAGCAGTCCCTCGGCGTCCCCGTGCAGCAGGGCGGAGAAAGCCATCGCCGAGAGGCTGAAGCAGAGGATGAGCGGCCCGTGCCCGAAGACCGGGAAGCGTTCGCGCTGGTAGATCCAAGCGCGCCGGAGGGGCGAGAGGTTCATCGAGTGGAACGCTTAGAGCTTCGACCAGTCCTCCCATGCCACGCCTTCGATCCGGGAGAAATCATGGACGTTCAGCGTCGCCACGGTGAGTCCTTGCCGGGCGGCGCAAGTGGCGATCAATAGGTCCTGCCAATCGTCTTCATTCTCCAAACCAACCATCTATTCGGTCTGTTTTCAAGGGTGGTTCCCTCGCCTCGGCTCCCTCGCCCGCCGCTCGTGGGCGCGGGCGAAGTGCCCCGCCGCCATCGCCCCGATGATGGAGAGCTCGCCCGCCAGGACGAGGGCGCCGGCGACTTCGGCGAGAGCCCCGCTTTTCCCCTCGCCGGCGAGGCCCATCAGCTCCAGGCAGGCGCGCTGGGTGGGCAGGCCGGTGCCGCCGCCCACGGTGCCGAGCATGAGGCTGGGCAGGGTGACCGCCGCGTAGAGGGCGCCGTCCTCGGCCAGTTCGAAGCGGGTCACTCCGACCGCCGATTCCGCGACGCAGGCCGGATCCTGCCCGCAGGCGATGAAGAGCGCGGCGAGTCCGTTGGCGAAATGCCCCTGCACGCCGATGGTGCCGCTGAGCACCCCGCCCAAGGCCGACATGCGCCAGTAGTCGACCATCTCCTCCGGCGTCGCGTGCAGGTGGCGCTGCACCAGCGGAGCCGGGAGCGCGACCTCGGCGATGACCTTTTTCCCTCGCACGCTGTTGAAGGCCTGGGCGCTGGCCTTCTTGTCCCCGGACAGGTTTCCCTCGACGTAGGCCCGGCGCGGGGCCACCGGGGACCCGGCGAGGAGGAAATCGCAGATCCGCTGCGTCGCGAGGGTCACCATGTTCTGCCCCGAAGCGTCGCCGGTGGTGAACTCGAGATTCAGGTAGATGTGGTTGCCCTCGCCGGTGGCCCCGAAGTCGAGGAGGCGGGCGTAGCGGCTCGACTCCGACACGATGGCCTTCATGCGGTCGAGCTGCGATAGGGCCCAGTGGAGGAACTTCCCCGCTTCGGCGATGGTGCGGAAAGCGAAGGCGGGCGAACGGTTCACCGCCTCGTTGACCAGGGCCGAGGACGCCCCGCCTGCGGCCGTGAGGAGCCGGGCGCCCCGGTGGTAGGAGGCCACCAGCGCCGCTTCGGTGGTGGCCAGCGGCACATGGAAGTCGCCCCGGGCGAAAACGCCGTTGACCCGCAGAGGACCCGCCACCCCGACCGGAACCTGCACCGCGCCGACGAAGTTCTCGATGTTGCGGGAGTAGGCCTGCGGATCGACGACGCCTCCCTCGCCGAGGAGGCGCTCCCGCACCGAGGCGTCGGCATCCAGGGCCGTCCAGCGCTTCGCCACCGCGTCCGCATCGAGGCGGGTGCCGCCGGGGAAGCGCGGAGGACGCGGCGCCTCGCCGCCCGCCAGCCTCCCGGCTAGCTCCTCGACCCCTTCCGATGTCGAGAGCAGACGCTCAAAGTGCTGGCGAGAGGATTCCGATTTTGCGGGCATGGGGCGGGTTCGTGAGATGCGTGCGGAGGGAAGGCTCGCCGAGGCGCTGTCGATTTCGAAAGAGTCCACGATTTTTCGAACGAGGGCAAGACCATCTCGACCGGCATGGAGCATTCCCATGTATGCGATGGCCCCTCATCGCAGGCTCGGTCGTCTTCGTGGCCTTCCACGAGCGATTCCGACGGGGAAGCGAAGTTTGTTCTTGCCGGGATGCCGAAAAATTCACATGCTCGTGTTCGTTCGAGAAATTCATCGTCGTTCTATCAAATGATCATCATCAGAAATCATCGAATTCGCGTGAACAGTCGCGCCTACCGAAGGAACGATGCGCAGGATGTCAGTTTTGGGGCTTTCGGCAGAATACAGACCAATGCGAACCCTCTAGTGCCTGGTGCGTTCGTGGTCGGCGACGTGCTGCCAAAAGCGGCCATCGAGTCAATGCGGCCCAACATTAGCGGACCCTACGCGGTCGATTGGTCCAGGTCGCAGAGTGTCGGCGTCGACTACGGTGGACCGCTGAGATTTCTCCGAGTTGGCAAGCCGCCGGCGTCTCTCACGCTCAAGAAGCTTCGGGAGGCCGATTTGAGGCTGGCCTATCTCGAATGCCCCTATCGCCGCGTGGCTGCGGCGATCAACGACCACCCGGAGGCCCTCAAGCACTTTCGGTCTAGCCGACAAAGAGACCGGGCGAGAATCGTATCGGCGGTATGGATCGTGATGGAAGCTGAATTGGCAACCGAAGTCACTGCCAACGCCAACGTCGAACTGTTCTATCAGGGGCATTCCCTCGGAATCAGGTATGGCACTACCCGGAACAAAAGAGTCACGCTGCCATCCGGAACGACTTTTGCCTACCGGCTGCTCAGAGTTTCGAGTTGGACCAACGACGGCAAGGTCGCATCCATGAAAATGGACAATCCATGAGGCGACTTCTTCCATCCTGATTCATTCGACTCCCGTGGGAGGCTGCGCAACGATGCCATGAAATTCGCGCCCCCCAGCTCCGCCGCCTGGATCCCGACGTTGTTCATGGCCTTGCTCGTCGGGGCGATCTCCTACAAGAAGCCCTTCGAGCCGCGCGGCCTGCGCCCGCTCCCTCAGGGGGACGAGGCGGTAGAGCTCAAGGGTATCGAGCGCATGGGGCGCACCCGGCTTTGGGAGGATCCGCTCATCACCTCCCTCAGCATGTCGGTTGAGGATCTGACGCCGAGGCAGTCCGCAGAGAGACCCATCGTCGATCAATCGACGGCTGAAGAAGGGGGGCTTGAAAAAGTTTTTGTCGTCGTCCTGCGAGATGGAACGCGGCCCGAGCGCGTGGAAAACCGTCTCCGCACCCGGCATGCCCTTCACCACGGTTTGCAATCGGCGGGCTATTTTCCTATGCGCAGCGAGGGGCTCCGGCCCGTGATGTGCGCCGGGGAGATCGTCCGAGGAGCGTCCGGAGAGATGTTTGAGAAAAGCGTTAGCGACGACAAGGTGGAACGGATCGGAATCCTGTGGACGATCCGCCGCGAGACGGAAAAATGCTGGGGAACTACCGATCTACGGCCACTGCTGAAAGCTGCGTTCCCCTCGATGTCGCTTTGTGATGTGAAAGTGTTTTGGACCCTTGGATCTGACGCAACTAGGGAACTCTTGGAAAAGGAATCTCCAGCTATCGAGAGCCGAATCTATCTCACCAATGCGACGGCCAGCGTGGAAATGCTCGGAGCGAAGGGTAAGCGTTCCACAGAACGAATCTACCGGTCGAAGAACCCGGACCGGGAAGTGTTGGAGAAGCTTCTCGATGAACTCATGCTTCGGCTTCCGGATCTCGGCTCTGCTTCACGGAAGAAGGGCGACGTACTCCTCATTGCCGAGGGCGACAGTGTTTACGGGCGCGGGATGGTCAGGGATTTCAAGGAGGGGCTCGAAAAGCGATGGAGTTCGTACTCATCCGGCGAGGCAGACCGCAAATCCGGTCGAGAAACGGCGCCCCTCTACTTCCAGCGACCAGAGACCCTCTACTTCCAGCGCGGTCTTGAGGGCAACCTGCCCAATCCCGAGGTTCGAACTCCTCGCGCGTCGCTCGCGCGTGAGGGCTTGGGTATCGAAGGGCTTCCGACCCGCCGCGATCGCAATCCAAAATGGCTTTTCGGTACGCGGCAGCTTGACTACCTCATGCGAACCAGCGAGATGGTGGCGCAGGCGCAGCGAAAGCTCCCGTATTCACAGCGGTTCCGGGCGATCGGGATTTTTGGGACGGACACGTTCGACAAGGTC
>SLGN01000595.1 GCA_007123695.1 Verrucomicrobiales bacterium | reverse complement strand
GCACCTTGGTCGAGCGCCCCCAGAGGGTGTTCTTGCCCGTGATCTCCTTTTCACCGAGATGGAATCCGTGGTCGCTCCATAGGACGATGATGGTGTCGTCGGCGATTCCCTTCTCGTCGACCGCCGCGACGATGCGTCCGACGAGGCTGTCGATGAAGCTGATGCAGGCGAGGTAGGACCGCACCAGATTGACATGCTGCCCGCTTTCCTGCAGCCAGCGCAGGCGGGGCTCGGGCAGCGACCAGTGGATCCACCACGAGGAAAACGGGGTCTCGGCCCGCTCGTTCTCGCGGATCGGGGGCAGGATGGACTCGTCCTCCGGATAGAGATCGAACCATTTCTGCGTCGCGAAGCAGGGCACATGGGGAAAGAAGAAGCCCGCCGCGAGGAAGAAAGGCTGGTCATCGGGCATCTGGCCGATCTTCTCCACCGCCCAGGAGGCCACTTGGTAGTCGCCGGTGACGCTGTCGTCGTTGTCCGGCGGCCACACGCCCCAGTCCATCAGGGGATGGTTGCCGAAGGGCGTCTCGCCCACCAGCTTCTCGGGCGGGCGCGAGGTCAGGCCGCCCGAAGGCCCCGACTCGTCGAACTCGACGTGGCGGTCGTTGGGCCGGGGCTGCCGCCAGCTGTGGTAGATCTTTCCGGCGGTGTAGGTTCGGTAGCCCTCCGCCGCGAAGGCCTGCGGCAGCGCGACGTGATCGGCGAATTCGGGCACGTCGCGGAACCAGGGGGAAAGCCCGTGGATGCCGGTGCTGCCGGGGCGAAGCCCGAGCATCAGGCTGGTGCGCGAGGGATTGCAGAGCGGGGCCTGGCAATGCGCGTTGGTGAAAAGGGTGCCCCGCCCCGCCAGCGCGTCGATGTGCGGAGTCTTGGCGAGAGGATGCCCCCCCATGCAGCCGATCCAGTCATTGAGGTCGTCGATGGCGATGAAGACCACGTTCGGACGCGGCGCGTCGTCCTTGGCGAACGAGACGCCGCCGACGGACAAGATCGCCGGCAAGAGGGCGAGACAGCGCCCCGGGAGAAGGGATCGGAGGAAGCGGAAGCGAGAGCGCGGAGAGGGGGGAATGGGAATCATCGCAGGGGTTCGAGTGCCTTGGGAACTCTTTCACGCTAGGGACCGGCTCCGGGACCGTCAAGACGGTTTCGAGGCGCGGAGACGGAGGCGTGGCTCCGTCCCTGCCGAAGCGCCCGGCGTCGGGATTGGGCGAAGCCACCGCGTCGCGGCCGCGAAACCGCTTCGACAGGCGAGGCTCCCGAAAAGGCTTGCCCCGGCACGGCAAATTCCGCAGACTCCGGAGTGATCGAAGCTCCACGACCGATTCGCACGCGCCGCGCCGGAGCCGAGTGATCCATTTGCAAGCACGCGCTCAGGCCGCTTCACACGCATGAACTTCCACCTCCGCCTGATGGCCCTCGCCGCGCTGGCTTCTGGCCCCCTGCCTTCCCGTGCCGATCCCGCCGCCGAGGCGGCGGCCCACCATCGCGACCTTCAGCAGGATGGCGAGGGCGTCGTCGTCGCGGCGGTTTCTCCCGACGGGATTCGCTACGGCGCCGCCGGGCGCCTCGCCGCCGATGGTCCGGAGGTGGACGAGAGCACCCTCTTCGAGATCGGATCGATCACAAAAGTCTTCACCGGCATCCTTCTGGCCGATCTGGTGCTGCGGGATCTCGCCGCGCTCGACGATCCGGTCGCCGTTCACCTGCCCGGGGGCTTGATTTCCGGAGAGTCGCCCCTGCGCGAGATCACCCTGCTCGAGCTTGCGACGCACAGCTCGGGCCTGCCGCGACTGGCTTCGGACCTCGAAAAGGGATCGGACCCCGCCGACCCATACGCCCACTACGACGAGGAGCGGCTCCACGCCTACCTCGGGCACATCGGGCCGGACGACCTGGCCGAACGCGGAAAAACGAGCTACTCCAACCTCGGCTTCGGCCTGCTGGGCCACCTTCTCAAGCGGATCTCCGGAAAACCCTACGAAACCCTGCTCGCGGAGACGGTCTTCGACCCACTCGGCATGGCCGACAGCTTCGTCTTGCGCCGACCCGACGTCCTGCCTGAAGAACTCGCCCCGCGCCTCGCCACGGGGCACGCCGCAGGCCGCCCCGTGCCCCACTGGCACGGCAGCGTCCATAGCTCCGCCGGCGCCGTGGTCTCGTCGGCCCGCGACCTCGCCCGCTTCGCCGCCGCCCACTTTTCTCCGGAGACTCCGGCTGGTCTCCGGGCGGCGATGGATCTCGCCGCGACGCCTCATCGGGGCGGCGTCGGGCTCGGCTGGTTCGTCAACGAGGACTCCGTCGGCCACGACGGGCGGACCGGAGGCTTTTCCAGCAGCCTTGCGATCCAGCTTTCGGAAAAGACCGCGTCGATCCGGCTCGCGAACGGCACCGCCCCGGCCCCGGAGCCAGTCGGAAAGGGCGACTTCACCGGGCTCTCGGGCTACTGGGAGGGTGTCCTCGGTGTCGGGAACGCGACCCTGCGGCTGGTCTTCCGCATCTCCGAAAGCGGTCGCGTCGTCCTCCACAGTCTCGACCAAGGCGGCTCCGGGCTGCCTGCCGAGCGGGCGGCCTACGAGGACGGGATGCTTCGTGCCTTCTTCGCCGGCATCGGGGGTCGCTTCGAGGGACAGGTCGGCGACGGCGCCATCGAGGGAACCTGGCGCCAGGGCGAGGAATCGCCGCTGCGCCTCGTCCGGAGCGAAGGCGTTCCCGCAGCGCTCGAAACGGCCCTCGCTAGGCGGGCCGAGGGAAAGGCGCCGGAGCTGGACGGATGGTGGTCGGGCTACCTCGGCGGCAAGGAAGGGCTGTTCGTCGTGCTCGAAGTCGAGAGAGTCGGCGACACCGCCGAGGCCCGGCTCTACAGCCCCGACCAGTCCCCCGAGCCGATGCCGGTGACGAAGCTCTCCTTCCGCGACGGGCAGCTCGTCCTCGAGGTCGGGTCGATCGGGGCGAGCTACGCCGCCAAGCTGGGCGAAGACGGGACCTTCGTCGGCGCCTGGAAGCAGGGACCGGCGCCCACACCCCTGAGCCTGAGGAGATCGGCGGAACGCCCGCAGCGGGAATGAGGCTTTCCGTCGCGCGGTCCGAGGGGGGCCTCCACGGGCTTGAGTGGGTGGATCGGGTTTGACAACAATTCGAAGTATGTTCAATTGAAAAATGCCGCCATCCTCTTCACCCGAAATCCTCGCACTCGCCGACGCGATCGGCTGGGAAGTCTGCGGGGGGAAGGACCGCGCCGCGCGAAGCGGCGACGGGCAATTCTTCACTCCCGCACCCATCGCACAGCAGCTTGCAACATGGTTTTGCGAGGACGGACTGAATCGGCCTGCGGTTCGACTGCTTGACCCGGGTGCCGGGGCGGGAGTTTTGACCGCCGCCGCGATCGACCGGATCGCGGCGCTGAAGGCAGCCAAGCGTTTGAATCGCTTGCGCGAAGTCTCACTCACGGCCTGGGAGTTGGACGCGAGCTTCGTTCCGACCTTGAGGAGAAACCTCGACGCCTCCGCCGCCGCGCTGGAGTCGGTCGGAATTCGCACGCTCGTCGAGCTGCGCGAAGAGAGCTACATCGCAGGAGCGGTGGACGAACTCGACAACGGTCTTTTCGGAGCAAGCGAGACTCGTCACTTCACCCATGCGATTTTGAATCCACCCTACAAAAAGATTGCAAGCACGTCCCGCGACCGCGCGCGCCTGTCATCCATCGGCATCGAATGCTCCAACCTTTACGCTGCGTTCGTATGGCTTGCGCTTCGCCAGCTTGAGGAAGGAGGAGAACTCTCCGCGATTACCCCGCGCAGCTTTTGCAACGGCCCCTACTTCCGCGAGTTCCGAAGAGAGCTGCTCCGCAATAGCACGCTTGACCGCATCCATCTTTTTGACTCCCGTAAGGAAGCTTTCGGTCGCGATGAGGTGCTTCAGGAAAACCTTCTTTTCCATTTAGTCCGTGCAGCCTCTCCAGAACGTCCTGTAGTTCTCTCGTCGGGTTCGCTCAAGGAGCCCACCTCGGTTCGTATCCCACAGAGTCGCTTGGTTTCCCGAAACGACCGCGACCAGATCATCCATCTCGCGACCGAGACGGACTCCCACGAAGTGCGTGACTTTTTCGACTCGCTTCCCAGCACTCTCAGTGATCTCGGCCTTGAGGTCTCAACCGGACCGGTCGTGGATTTCCGACTTAAATCCGCGCTTTCGCGCCAGCTCGGCCCAAATTGCGTTCCGTTGATCTACCCCTTTGGGATCAAGGGCGGTCGGGTTTTGCGACCTCTTCCCCGCTCACACGACTACGAGGACGCACGCGCCGCAAAGAAAGCTGTCGCCATCGAATCCAACGACGAATCCCGGAGATGGCTCCTGCCGCGGGAACGCTACGTACTCATCAAGCGTTTTTCGTCGAAGGAGGAAAAACGTCGCCTGGTCGCCGGCGTGCTCGAGCCGGCGGATTTTCCAGACGGT
>SLGN01000043.1 GCA_007123695.1 Verrucomicrobiales bacterium | reverse complement strand
GAGGCCAGCCGCTCCAGGGCAAGATCGATTCCTACATCAAAGGCTTCCGCGCGCGCGGCCAGCTCCGCAGCGACGAGCGCACCGCCTGGATCGTCTACGACTTCACCCTCGGGAGGGAGTTGGCGAACATCAACGGCGGGGTATCGTTGCAGGCCGCAAGCATGATCAAGCCGTATCTCGCCCTCGCCCTGCTCCATCAAGTCGAGGCGGGCCGCATCACCTACGATGCCTCTGCGAGGCGGCACATGGAGCTAATGATCCAGAAGAGCAACAACGAATCGACCAACTGGGTCATGCGTAAGACCGGCGGCCCCTCGGCGACGGCCGCGCTGCTGAAGAGCCACTATCCCCAGTTCTGCCAGCAGATGCATCTCGTGGAATACATCCCCGAAGGCGGCCGCACCTACCAGAACCGCGCCTCGGCCGCGGATTACGCCCGCTTTCTCCATGATCTGTGGTACAAGAAGCTGCCCCGGTCCGAGGAGCTGCTGCGAATCATGGGCTTGCCGGGAAACAACCGCCTCTACACCAAGGTGCCGAGCGTGCCGTCGGGGACCAAAGTCTACAACAAGACCGGCAGCACCGCGATGTGCTGCGGGGACATGGGCATTCTCGTGGCCAAGGGCCGAGACGGGCGGGAATACCCCTACATCATTATCGGAATCATCGAGAGTTCGCGCCGCAACAATTCGAACTACAGCGCCTGGATCACGCGGCGCGCCGACATGATCCGCGGCGTCTCCAATTTGGTCTACCAGGAGATGAAGAATCTGCATCCGCTCTGAGGCGGATCGGCCCCGACCGTTCCTCCGCCGTGCTGGAGCGGTGGAGCGGTGGAGCGGTGGAGCGGTGGAGCGGTGGAGGGTACAAGAGGTTCGCGCTTGATCCGGAAGGCTCCGGGCGCGTTCTTTCCGGATGAATCTCACCGGACATCAGCTCATCGGCCCGCGCGAATCGGGCGCCGCCTCCGAAACCTTCGCCGCCCGCAATCCGGCCGCCGACGAGGATCTTTCCCCGCTCTTCCACGAGGCCGCTCTGGCCGAAATCGATGAGGCCGCCAAACTCGCCGCCGGGGCCTTCGATGCCTTCCGACGGATTTCCCCCGGGGTACGCGCCGACTTCCTCGAGGCCATCGCCGAAGAGACGCTCGCCCTCGGCGACGAACTGCTCGAACGCGCTGCCGCCGAGACCGCCCATCCCTTGGCGCGCTGCGCCGCCGAGCGCGAGCGGGTCCTCGTCCACACCCGGCAGTTCGCCGCGTGGATCCGCGAGGGTTCCTGGACCGATGCCCGCATCGACCACGGCGATCCAGAGCGCCAACCTCTGCCGAAGCCCGACGTCCGATCCCTGCTCGAGCCGGTCGGGCCGGTCGCCGTCTTCGGTGCGAGCAATTTCCCCATCGCCATCTCTGTGCTCGGGACCGACACGGTATCCGCCTTCGCCGCCGGCTGTCCCGTCGTGGTCAAGGCCCATCCCGCCCACCCCGGCACCTCCGAGATCGCCGCCCGGGCCGTCCGCAAGGCTATCGTCCGCACCGGCATGCCGGAGGGGATCTTCTCCATGGTCCACGGCCGCAGCCACGAGGTCGGTGCCCGGCTCGTCGCCCATCCCCGCATCGCCGCCGCCGCCTTCACCGGCTCGCTGGCCGGAGGCCGGGCCCTTTTCGAAGTGGCCAACTCGCGGCCATGTCCGATTCCCTTCTACGCCGAAATGGGCAGCGTCAATCCCGTCTTCCTCCTGCCCGGAGCCCTCCGGGCGAGGGCCGAAGGAATTGCCAAAGGCTTTGTCGGCGCCCTCACCGCCGGGGTCGGGCAGTTCTGCACCAATCCCGGCCTCGTCCTCGGGATGGAGGGCGAGGATTGGTCGCGCTTCCGCAGCCTCGCCGGGACCGGAGTCGCCGCCTACGATCCCGCCACCATGCTGCACGCCGGCATCCACGGCGCCTACGCTGCGGGCATCGCCGAGCGCCTCGGGCGATCCGGGCTCGAGCTTGTCGGGCAGTCCACCGCCGCCGCCGGACGGGGCGAAGCCGCCGCCTATCTCTTCGCAACGACCCAAGAGGGTTTGCTCGCCGACCCAACCCTCTACGAAGAGCTTTTTGGGCCCGTCTCCACTCTCGTCACCTGCGCGGGTCCGGAGGAATTCGTCGAAGTGGCCGAGCGGCTCGAGGGATCCCTCAGCGCCTCCGTGCATGGGACCGAGGAAGATCTCGCCGAGCATCGGGATCTTGTCGAAGTGCTGCGCCGAAAAGTGGGCCGGCTCATCTTCAATGGCTACCCGGTGGGCTTGGAGATTTGCCACAGCATCCACCACGGAGGTCCCTACCCGGCGACGACCCATGCCCACTTCACGAGCATCGGCACGAGGGCGATCCACCGCTTCGCGCGCCCCGTCTGCTACCAGGACTGGCCCGACTCCCTCCTGCCCCCGCAACTGCAGGAATCCAATCCGCTCGGCATCCTCCGCCTCGTCGATGGCGAGCGGCGACGCTAGCCCGCATTTCTCCTACGCCTCCTGCTGCGACTTGCTGTGGCCCGCCCCCGCTTCGTTGCGTCCCGGATTTCCCTGGGACAGTATGCAATCATACAGCCCGGCGGGTCATCCGGGCCGCGCCTCGCGGGGACGCGTCCTCGTGGAGTTTCGCGACGGAGGGGTATGAGAAATGGGGGCTAGGAGCCTGTCGGACTGATCCCGCCCGGCTGCGGAAAACGGGATTTCGGTTCGAATTTCCCGCCGTCCCGGTGATTTGTGTTCCGTCAAATTCCTCGGACGCAGGAAAATTTTCGCTCGAAGTCCGGGCACGCAGGGTGCGCCCGCAGATCAAGCCCCGCCCACTGCGCGAGGCAAACCCCTTCGACTTCACCGCGTCCGCACCCGGACCCTCGCGCTGTGCCTCGCGGACGGAGGCATTGTGGATGCGGCGGTGATCTGGAGGTTGAAGGTCCGGCGCACCACCCGCCCGTTGCGCGTCAGGGCGCGGCGGTTCGGCGTCACCGTAGCCCGCAGCGCGACCGGGGGCGAGGTCGAGGCGAGCGGGCCGAGGGGCAACCCGGCGCCCGCGACTTGCGCGGTGACGTTGCGACCGCTTGCATAGATTACGCGGAACTGGCGGTTGCCCCGCCTCGCGGTCACCCGCAGGGTGTCGGGCAGGTTTCCGGTGTTGCGGATCGCGGCATTGGCGACGACTCGGCGCAGCCGTCGGGAGGCGAGCGTGGCCCGCGCCACCGAGACCAGGGGCCGCGCTCTCGCGAGTGTGCTGGAGTCGATGGCGAGGGAATAGCTCGCCGCCTCGATTCCGCCGTTTTCCACTTCCAGGACATACTCGCCAGCGAGCAACTGTTCCGAGTGGGCGCCATCGACGAGGGTAGCGACGAGGTTTCCTTGGGCGTCGTAGAGGCGTCCTCCCAAGGCGGCGGCGGAGTCGAGCGCGAAGGAGGCGAGGCGGGGGTCGATGAGGGTGAAGCGGAACCGCTGGGTCTCCTGCGATCCGATTCCTCGGTCCGAGAGCGAGAAAAGGCCGTCGGGGCCGGGGGAGGCGGCGATGTCGGTGGTGAAAGTGCGTGTCTCTCCGTAGCCGACGCCGATCTCGTTGACGGCGTAGGCCCGCAGGTGGTAGGCGAGGCCGCCTTCCAGCCCCTCGAGGATCGCCGCGAAGCCGCCCGGTCCCTCGCCGGAACCGACTTGGGCCGACGTGCCGAATTCGAAATCGGGGACCGTCGACCAGACCACGCCTCGCTCGGTCACGGCACGTCCACCATCATCGAGCACCTCGCCTCCCGCCTCGGCGCGGTCGGTGTCGATGGCGGTGACAGGTGCGGTCGTCACCTCGGGCACCCCGGCGAGAGTGTGCCCGACCTCGTCGAGCCAGGCCCGCGAGGGTCCGGCTGGGCTCTCGACGCTGCGGGAAAAGGTCCAACGCAGGACCGTTGGGCCTTCGGGAGTTTCAACCTGCACTTCGGTCCAGTCGGCTGCACCGGGCAAGGCGGCGATCTCCTCGCCGTCGGACTCGAGGCGCAGCAGGTCGTATCCTTCGTGCGGCTCGCTGCGCCAGCGGAAGCGCAGGTTGCCGGGACCGACGACCACTGTCTCGATCCAGGCCGCCTCGCCGGGGGCGAGCGAAGGAGTCTCGGCGGCGTCCTCGCCGTCGTGGGTGACTGCTGTCTGTGCGAACCAGAACCCGTCGCCGCCCGGCTCCCACGCGAGATCGGGATGGTCGAGGGCGGCGGCGAGGGCGAGGGAGACGGAGCGGGCGAGGCGGAAGCCGGCCTCGGCCGGGGCTAGGGCGGCGTCCTTCGAGACAAGCGCCGAAAGGGCGCAATCGGCGGCGGACGAGGACCAGCCACCGCCGCGCAGGTAGCGCTGGCCGGGCAATCCGGCAGGGCCGTCCCAGGTCCACTCGGCGGCGTTGCCGGCGAGGTCGTGGAGGCCGAGGGCGTTCGCCTGCTTTCCGCCGGCGGGCCAGG
>SLGN01000715.1 GCA_007123695.1 Verrucomicrobiales bacterium | reverse complement strand
CGCCACCGAGAAGCCGCAACGGCTCCACTTCGAGGTCCACGTGTGGACCGAGGGGGAGCATCCCGTCGTCCTCTCCTGCGTCTCGCCCCTCGATCCGTCCGGCGAAGTCGCCTGGCCCGGGCTCCGCCAGGCCCGCGCCGCCTTCCGCTTCGGTCCCTGAGCCAGTCACCCTTCCGCGAACGCGGCCTTGCTGCGGCGACAGGGGCGGGCATGTTGGGAGGATGAAACGAATCGGTCTGCTTGGCCTCGCCGCCCTCGTGGCCGAGGCGGGCGCGAACGATCCCGCGCCGACCTTCGAAAAGGACGTCCGGCCCATCCTCAAGGCCCACTGCACCCTTTGCCACGGCGAGGAGGCCAAGGCCAAGGGCGGCGTCGATCTCCGCCTGCGCCGCTTCATGGACCGTCCCACCGACAGCGGCGCGGCCCTGATCGTGCCCGGCGATCCCGAGGCCAGCGAGCTCGTCGCCATCGTCGCCCGGGGCGAGATGCCGAAAAAAGGCCATCCCCTGCCGGAAACCGAGCTCGCCGTGATCCGTGACTGGATTGCCGCAGGCGCAAAAACCGCCCGTCCCGAGCCCGAAAGCATCGGCGACGGCCCCCTCATCACCGAAGAGGAGCGCTCCCACTGGTCCTTCCAGCCGGTGCGGCGGCCCGAAGTGCCGGCAGTCGATGGCGCCACCTCGCCCATCGACGCCTTTCTCGCCCCCGCCATGCGCGCCGAGGGGCTCGACTTCGCCCCCGAGGCCGACCGCGCCACCCTGCTGCGGCGGCTCTCTTTCGACCTCGTCGGCCTGCCCCCGACGCCCGAGGAACTCGACGCCTTTCTCGCCGACGGCTCCCCCGACGCCTACGAAAAGGCAGTCGACCGCCTCCTCGCCTCCCCCGCCTACGGCGAGCGCTGGGGACGGCATTGGCTCGACGTGGCCGGCTACGCCGACTCCAACGGCTACACCGAGGCCGATTCCGCGCGCCCCCACGCGTGGCGCTACCGCGACTACGTCATCCGCGCCTTCAACGAGGACAAGCCCTGGGACGAATTTCTCCGCGAACAGCTCGCCGGCGACGAACTCGCCGAGGCCACCCACACCGACTATCAGGCCGCCGTGAACGATCCCAAGCGCCTCGAAAAGCTCGTCGCCACCGCCTTCCTCCGCATGGCCCCCGACGGCACCGGCGACCCCAACGACGACGCCAAGCTCGCCCGCAACCAAGTCGTCGCCGAGCAGCTCAAGATTCTCGGAGCCTCCCTGCTGGGGCTCTCCGTCGACTGCGCCCAATGCCACGACCACCGCCACGATCCCATCTCGCAGGAAGACTACTACCGTCTCCGCGCCGTCTTCGAGCCCGCCTACGACTGGGAGTCGTGGCGCGCTCCGTCCCAGCGGCTCTACTCGCTCTACACCCCCGAAGAGCACGCCAAGGCCGCCGAGATCGAAAAGGCCGCCGCCGCCATCGACGCCGAGGCGCGCGAAATGAGCAAGAAGTTCCTCGACGAGATCTTCGAGGTCGAAGTCCTCAAGCTGCCCGAAGAAGACCGCGAGCCCTATCGCGAGGCCCGCGCCACCGCCGACAAGGACCGCACCGACGAGCAGAAGACCCTCATCAAGAAATACCCCTCCGCCCTCGCCCTCTATTCGCTGAATCTCTACAGCAAGGAAAAGCAGGAACTCGTCGACGCCAAGACCAAGGAGGCCGCCGAGCTGCGGGCGACCAAGCCGGCCCAGACCTTCGTGATGGCCCTCACCGAGGTCAAGGGCCGGACGCCCGAGACGCAGCTCTTCAACCGCGGCGACCACGAGCAGCCCGTGCGCCCCGTGCCGCCCGGCGAGCTCGCCATCCTCGCCACGCCGGAGATCGAGCCCTTCCGGCCCGCCGCGCCGGCCTCGGGCTCGAGCGGACGCCGCCTCGCCTACGCGCAATGGCTCACCAGCGGCGAGCATCCCCTCGTCGCCCGCGTCCTCGTCAACCGCTTCTGGATGCACCACTTCGGCCGGGGCCTCGTCGCCACCCCCGGCGACTTCGGTCTCGCCGGCGAACGCCCCACCCATCCCGAACTGCTCGACTGGCTCGCCGACGAATTCGTGCGGGGCGGCTGGCGGCTCAAGCCCTTCCACCGGCTCCTCGTCACGAGCCGCGCCTACCGGCAGTCCTCCTCGCACCCCGTCTCCGTCGAGACCGACCCCGAAAACCGGCTTCTCTCCCGCTACCCCCTCCGCCGCCTCGAGGCCGAGCCCCTCCGCGACGCCGTTCTCGCCACCGCCGGAGCCCTCGTCGACAAGCCCTCCGGCCCGCCCAGCACCATCGCCCGCGACCCCGCCGGACGCATCATCGTCGGCATCGACAAAGGCACCATCACAAAGGCCGAGGCCGCCCCCGGCGGCGAACAGGACTTCCGCCGCTCCGTCTACGTCGAAGTGCGCCGCAGCAAGCCGCTCACCGTGCTCGAAACCTTCGACGCCCCGGCGATGACGCCCCACTGCGCGCAGCGCCCCGAGACCACCGTCGCTCCGCAGTCGCTCCTGCTGATGAACGACACCTTCGTCCTCGAAAACGCGAGACGCCTCGCCGACCGCCTCTACGCCGAGGCCCCCGACGACGAAGACGCCCGGCTCCGCCGGGCCTGGCGGGTCCTCTACAGCGCCGAACCTCGCGAATCCGACCTCGCCCAGGCACGCGACTTTCTGCGGCTCCAGACCGCCACCCTCACCGTCCACCACGCCGAGAATCCCCCCGCCGCCCCGCCGCAGGACGCCAAGCCCGAGGACATCCCCCCCGCCCCCGATCCTGGCCGCGAGGCCCTCGCCAGCCTCTGCCAGGTCCTCTACGGATCCAACCGCTTCCTCTACGTCGAATGAACGCCCCGCGACTCTGCTCCCGCCGCCATTTCCTCCAGGCCAACGGCTTCGGCCTCGGCTCGCTCGCCCTTGCCTCCCTCCTGCGGCAGGATGGGCTCCTCGCCGCTCCGGTCAAGCCCGACCTCGGCGGATCGCAAGAGTTCGACCTCCTGCCCAAGAGCGGCCACCGCCCGGGACAGGCCAAGGCGATGATCTCCCTCTTCATGATGGGCGGTCCCTCGCAGATGGACCTCTTCGACCCGAAGCCGGCCATGGCCAAATACGACGGCCAGAACTTCCCCGGCGAGATCAAATACGACAACCTTGCCCAGGCTTCCTCCAAGGTCTTCGCCTCGCCGTGGCAGTTCTCCAAGCACGGCGAATGCGGCATGGAGCTCAGCGAGCTGCTTCCCCATCTCGGCAAGGTCGCCGACGACATCTGCCTGATCCGCTCGATGGTCTCGGGCGTCAGCAACCACGGCCAAGGACTCTACGCGATCAACTCCGGCCGCATCACCGCAGGCAACCCCTCGCTCGGCTCGTGGCTCACCTACGGACTCGGCAGCGAGACCGAGGACCTGCCCGCCTACATGGTCCTGTCGCATCCCAACGGCCTGCCCACCTTCCAGGGCGAGCACTTCACCAACGGCTGGCTTCCCGCCCTCTACCAGGGCACCGTCGTCCGCGCGACCGAGCCGCGCATTCTCAACCTCGACCCGCTGCCCTCGCTGGCGGGAGAAGGCCAACGACGCCAGCTCGACCTGCTCCGCAGCCTCAACGAGGAGCACGCCTCCGAACATCCTGGCGAGCACGACCTGCGCGCCCGCATCGCCAGCTACGAGCTCGCCGCGAAGATGCAGACCGCCGCCAAGGAGGCCCTCGACATCTCCGACGAGCCCGAGCACATCAAGAAGCTCTACGGCGTAGACAAGCCGGAGACCCGCGACTACGCCACTCGGTGCATCATCGCCCGCCGCCTCGTCGAGCGCGGCGTGCGCTACGTCCAGGTGCTCAATTCCGGCCAGTCCTGGGACCAGCACAGTTCGCTCCTCTCCATCCTGCCGAAAAACTGCGCCGCGACCGACCAGCCCAGCGCCGCCCTCGTCACCGACCTGAAGCAGCGCGGCCTGCTCGACAGCACCGTGGTCCACTGGGGCGGCGAGATGGGCCGGCTGCCGGTCCTCCAGAACGACGCCGGCCGCGAAAAATGGGGCCGCGACCACAACACCTTCGGCTTCAGCATGTGGGTTGCCGGCGGAGGCTTCAAGGGCGGCCATGTCCACGGCGAGACCGACGACTTCAGCCACAAGGCCGTCATCGATCCCGTTCATCACTACGATTGGCACGCAACTCTCCTCCACACCTTCGGTCTCGACCACACCCAACTGACCTACAAGCGCAATGGCCTCGCCGCCAGCCTCACCAACGACCAGGGCGCCCGCATCGTCGACGAGCTGCTGGGTTAGGAATCGAGGGCAGACCGAGGGGACCAGTCGAGCTGCACCTTCGCCAAGTCGCCTTCCCCATCCCCTTTTCGGCTCCTTCCCCGGTACCGCTGAAAGCCTTACCGCAACCTGTCCCGTCGCCGCGTCGGTGGATGGTCGCGTGCGTCGAGAAAGGCGGGCTTCGT
>SLGN01000175.1 GCA_007123695.1 Verrucomicrobiales bacterium | reverse complement strand
TCGCGTTTCCAGGACATCCCGGTGTTCTTGCTCATGCGTTTCCCGTGCTCGTTGACGAACTTGGCGTAGAATACGCCGTTGCGCTGGTAGACTGTGGCCAAGGGCGAAAGTGTAGACTCTAAGTCATTCCAAGTAAACACAAGCACACGGAGAATCCCATAAAACATTGGGGTTGAGTGGCTTATACGGAATAGGTCGTTGGTTCGAATCCAACCGGAGGAGCTCTCTTGAATCCCTGACAATGAGGGATTTTTGAAAACGGGGTCTTGGAACGCTTTGCTGTGTAGACACCCTGCGAAGTGCATCTCTTCCAGATCGCCGCCCGCCGGATCCGCAGCGGTCGTAGGCGAATGCGTCACCGAACTGTGCCGCCAGAATGCCCATCTCTGCGACGAGATGCTCGTCTCGATGCAGCCAGTTGCCCACCGCCGTGCTCGGATCGCCCTGCTCCACCTTCTGCAGGGTGGAGCGGCTGATTCCGGCGCGGTCGACCACCTGCTGGGCGCTCAGCTTCCTCCGCAGGCGGGCGAGACGCACGTTCTCCCCGGCCCCAGGCGAGGAGGCGGGCATGTTTCGGCAGGAGCGCTGTCGTCTTTCGACCCATTCTAAAATGATTGCTATTAGGGACAAGGGTAATCTCGTTTGATCAAAATAGAAATCATTACCAAGGCCGAGTCCAAAGCGCCGCTATCTCCGCCGGTCCGTTCCTCCTGTGGGCCAGCTGCTCATGAGGGCGTTCGAATCTCCTTCGTCCTCGGCGAAGATGTCGTCCACCGGCCGCAGCCCGTAGCCTCGACCTTCTCGCCGTCCTCGCCGATTTCGTCGCTCTCGCTATCCTTGCCGCCGTCCCTCGCCCCCTTCGGCCCGCCGACGGCGAAGGAAGTGTCGTGGTCCTGGGCCTCGTCCACGACGAGAGTGTCGTAGCGTGGCAGGCGGTCGGCGAACTCGTCCTCCTCGACGCAGGCGAGGAGCAGGCCGGGAGACGTGCAGGCGAATTTTGCGGGACGAATGAAAGGTTCAACCCCAAAGCACGTCGCGGACCGTCGCCATGGTCTCGCGCTGCCTTTCGCGCACGAAGGCCATGGCCCGCTGCACTTTGAGCGTGGCGGCGGCGGGATCTTCGGCGATTGCGCCGAGGAGTTGGACGAGGTCTCCGCCGCTCGTAGCGTCGTTCTCGGCGACCCACTCGGGGAGGCCGATGTCGGCGAACATGCGGCTCTTGCTGGGGTTGTCGGTGGGGAGGCGCAGGTGGATCGCGGGGGTGCCGGCGGCAAGCGCGAGGATGGGCGAGTGGCAGTCGAGGCTGACCATGGCGAAGGCGCGGGCGAAGACCGAGGCGGCTTCGTCGCAGAGCCAGAAGGAATCGCGCCAGACGACGTGGGAACGGACGTCCTCGGGCAGGGGATCGACCCATTGCTCCTTGGCGAGGGGCACGCCGTAGGTCATTTCGGGGCAGGCGAGGACCTTCATTCCGGTGCGACGGACCCAGGCGACGATGAGTTCGCGCACGGCGGCGTGGTCGGTCTCCTTGAAGCGCTCGTTGGTGGCGGCCTTCTCCTTTTCCTCGGGCGAGGGGGCGTAGCCGTAGATCTCGGGGTAGGGGGAATGCCTCAGTCTCGGCACGACGCAGAGAAAGCGGCGGTCCTCGAGGCCGTGGTTTCCGAGGAAGGCGAGGGCCCGCTCTTCGTCGCGCAGGTCCATGGCGAAGGTGGAGTCGGGTCCGAAGGCGAAGCCGGGACCGGCCAGGCCGCCTGCGTCGAGGATTCTCACCGAGGGGATGTCGCGGCAGAAGAGAAAGGAGGCCTCGGAATACCAGGTCTGGACGCTGCCGAGAGTCACGCCGTAGGCGCCCCAGGGCTTTCCGGTATCTTCCTTCCAGTTCCGCGCCGCGGTCTTGATGCCGCCGCCCGATCCCGAGATGAGCAGGTCGGCCCGCGAGATGGCGTCGGCGAGCTCGGCGGCGGCGTCCGGGTCGCCGTCTTCGGAGGCCCAGTCGGGCTCGAGGATGCGGAGTCCGGGAAAGCTGCGCCGCATCATTTCGGCCAGTTCGGGCTTCAGCCGCCGTCGCCGACCGGGATGGTCGGCCGTCGCGGGCCCGTAGCGTGAGGGCATGGGCCAGAGGGTCGCCTCGACGCCGGGAAGGTGGGTGCGGATCAGTTGGAGCATTCCCGGCGCGTGGGCCTGGTCGCCGATGTTGATGTCGTGCCGGCACCCGGTCAGCAGGATGTTCTTGCGGCGGGCACCGTCCTCGTCGGGGGCGCGGAGTTCCCGGGACTGACCGAATAGGGGGCGGGCCGAGGCGGCGAGACCGGAGGCGGCGAGAGCGGCGATAGCCTGCCGGCGCGAGGCTGTGGCGGGGAAGGGTGGGCGTGGTTTCATGTTGGGATCGATCAATATCCCTCGCTCTGCATTTTCTCGATGAGGGCTTCGAGGTGGGCGACGTAGCCGTGGACATCGACGCTTTCGGTCTCCGGGGTGCCGTCCACGGCGTAGAGCCAGCCGTCTTCGTAGGGCGAGCTCTTCACGAGGCAGGCATCCTCTTCGAGCAGGGGGTTGCCGCCGTGGAAGCTTCCGTCCATGACGCAGTAGAGGTCGCTGGCGGCTTTGAAGCCCTCGACGTAGCCGATGTTCTGACCGGGGTGCACGGGTTCGCCGGGGGCGACGTCGTAGCGGGCCTCGACGAGTTCGCCGAGCATGCGGGTGGCGAACTTGGTGAAGCCGACTCGCCAGACTCCGGGGCGGTCTTCGTCCTCGACCATCCAGTAGTGGCTGGGCGAGTAGCGGAAGCCGACGGGCAGCCGGGCCGAGAATCGAGCGTGCTTGAAGCGGACGAACTCCATCTATCCGAAAATCATGGTGCGGAGAAACTCGCCGAGCATGCGGCATTTTCCGAGGCGGTATCGCGTGCCGAAGACACGGAATCCGTCGCGCTCCATCGTGTCGAGGATGCGCGTGTAGATCCGCCGCATCAGTTCGGCGGAGCGCAGGGCGCGGCGGTCGGTGCGGGGCAGGTCGGCGAGGATGCGGCGGGCTTCGCCGTAGTGGGCGCGGGCGACGGTGGCCTCGTGCTTCATGAGCCGGGCGAACTTGGCGGGATCGGGCGTGCCGGAAAGCAGGTCGCTCTCGCCGAGGCCGAAGCGGCGCAGGTCCTCGCGGGGGAGGAAGATGCGGCCGTCGCGGGCGTCTTCGCCGACGTCGCGCAGGATGTTGGTCCATTGGAGGGCGTAGCCGAGCTGCTCGGCGTAGGCGCGCGAGGCGGGCGCGGTGCAGCCGAAGAGCGTCGCGCTGGCGAGGCCGACGGCGCTGGCGACGTGGTAGCAGTAGCGGCGCAGTTCGTCGGCGGTCTCGAAGCGGGGCGGCGCGAGGTCCATCTCCATGCCGTCGAGGATGGCGTGGAGGTCGGCCCGGTCGGGGCCGCCGCGGCGCAGCAGCGCGGAGAATTCGCTCTCGAGCCCGGGGGAGGGATCGGTCGCGGCGCCATCGACGAGCTCGCGCCAGCGCCGCAGCCCGGCCTGCCGCTCGGCGGGCCCGAGGCCGGGCTCGTCGACGAGGTCGTCGACTACGCGGCAGAAGGCGTAGAGAACCTGCATGTCGGCGCGGCGGCGCCGCGGCAGCACCGCGAGGGCGAAGGCGAGGTTCGATCCGCTGCGGCGGACGATCTCGCTGGCGCTGGCGTTCGTGGGGTCCAACGTGGGTGGCGGGATCAATCGATAAATCCGAAGTGGTGGCCGAAGGGGTAGTAGACGAAGGCGGCGCGGCCCACGATGTTCTTGGCCGGCACCGGTCCCCACTCGCGCGAGTCGGAGCTGCTGGCGCTGTTGTCGCCGAGGGCCCAGTATTCGGTCTCTCCGAGATGGGCGCGCGACATGCCGCGCAGCAGGGTGTAGCCGGTGTAGTAGCCCTCGCGCGACATCACCCGGACGAAGCCGGGCTCGGTGGCGACCTCGCCGTTGACCATGAGCAACGGCGGGGCGATCTCGAGGCGGTCGCCGGGCTGGCCCGCGATCCGTTTGATGTAGTGCTGCGAACCCTCGCGGGGATCGTTGCGGCGCGCCTGGATGTAGTCGATGTCGCGGGTGTTGAAGACGAAGACTTCGCTGCGCTTCGGCTTTTTCCAGTGGTAGATCCATTTGTTGACGACGAGCTGGTCGCCGGTGTCGACGAAGCCCTTGGCGATGGTGGCCCCGGCCGACACGGGAAAGGCGCGCACCTGGTTGCGGTGGACGAAGGGGCCGGTGGCGATGAGGTCCTCGATCCGCGAGCGGGTGCCGGGGGCGCTGTAGACGTGGCCTTTCTGGGTCTTGAGGTAGGTGCGCGGGAAGAAGAGGAAGGGGTTCTTCTCGTAGAGGTGCTCGGAATCGACGTAGACGACGTCGTCTTCCTTGGCGGTCCAGTCGACGTGGGTGCGTCCGAACCAGAACTTGTCCCAGAGCCGCCGGGCCAGGGCGGGGCGCTCGTATCCCTCGGG
>SLGN01000259.1 GCA_007123695.1 Verrucomicrobiales bacterium | reverse complement strand
GGCGGAGAGGCGGAGAGGCGGAGAGGCGGAGAGGCGGAGAGGCGGAGAGGCGGAGAGGCGGAGGGCTGAATGGTGGTTGCCGAAGGGAAGAAGGATGGCACGCGAAGGGGCGGGCGGCGAGCGGGCGGACCTCCGGGGAGGTCGGGCATTGTGGGAGCAGCCTTCCAAGGGTGCTGCCAGCACGGGGCACCTAGTCTGCGAGGTCGAAGTCGATGCGTCCGCGCTCGGGTGCGAGGTGCGGGATGGCGCTGTCGAGGCCGGCTCGGCGCAGCTTGGTCCGAAGGCCGGCAAGGGCTTTGGAGAGGTCGTCCTGGTCGAGGTCGCCGGAGAGGCGGGCGGTGGCGCGATGGTGTGGGCGCTCGCGCCGCCATTGTCTCAGGTAATCGACGAGCGGCGGCACGGTCTCGTGCCGGTCGGCGAAGTGGGGCAGGGCCTCGCTGGCCCGCTGGTGGAGGAAGGCGGCGACCAGCAGTTCGCGTCCCGAGAGCCGGATGGGCCGACCTTCCACGGTGAGCAGTCCCGCGTCGATCTGGAGCGCGAGGCGCGGGGGGCGGCGGAGCAGGGCGGGCCGCTCGGTCCGGACATAGCGCTGGACTAGGCCCGCAAAGCTGCGCCGCGGCTCGTTGAGCTCCTCGAATCGGTTGCGCAAGGCGACGAAAGGCAGGTCGGCCAGCTCGATGCGGGCTCCGGAGGCGGGGATCGTCGGGTCGTCGGGGGCGGCCCGGAACGGGCGCAGCTCTTGGACAGGCTGGTTGGGATAGAAGAAATCGCGGCATTCCTCGTAGGGCTCGCCTACGAGCACGTGGGTGACGCGGTCCTGCTCCTTGCCCAGCAGGCTCATGGCCCCGTAGAGCAGGGCGCCCATGGTCTTGCGCCCGCCGGCGATGCTGGCGATGACGCGGTTGTCCTCCTCGTCGCAAAGCGGCGCGAGGGTGCGCACGATGAAGTCGGCGGCCTCTTCATTTTCCCGGGCGCTGCGCAGATCGCGCGCCGGCCGCCGCACCCCGGCACCGGGGTCGGGCAGGTCGATGACGCGGATGGAGAGCTGGAGACGGTCGGTCGCTTCGGGTCCGACCCCCGCGCGATTGAGAAGGTCGTGCCTCAGGGTTTCCCAGACGCTGGCTCCGCCCCACTCCCTGCGCTCTTGCTACAAGGCGTGGCGTAGATCCGCCTCCCCGGCGGAGGTCGTGATGACGACGACCTCGTCGGGGACGACTGGGGGCTCTTCCTGTCCCAGCGCCCAAAGGGTCTCGGTGAGGATGGCGGGCGACATGCCGCTGACGGCGACGAGGGTGGTGGGCATGGCGGCGGTGAGCGGTGAGCGGTGAGCGGTGAGCGGTGAGCGGTGAGCGGTGAGCGGTGAGCGGTGAGCGGGCGGCGGAGATTCAGGGATCTTCAGGGTCCAACGGGGCGAGGTCGAGGGCCTCGCGGATGGCGGCTTCGGCGTCGCGGGCGAAGATGTTACCCGGCTTGGAATTGTCGTTGTAGCCGGCGTGGCTGAGGTCGTTGCGAATGTCCCTGACCTGGCTCCACGCAGTCCCGAAAGAGGCGAAGGACGGATCGGCGAGAAAGGGCCGATGGGCCGGGGCCACGTCCTCGGACGAGAGGCGTTCGTCGCCGCCGAGAACGTTTAGGAAGGTTTCGAAGGGTTTGCGAGTCCTGTAGTTTCCTGGAATCGCCTCGCCGGGCAGCAGCCTCGAGGCGGCGAGGCTGACGAGCCATTCGCGGCAGAGGGTGAGGGCGGCGTCGATGCGCCCATGGTCGAGGAGCCACTCGATCTGGGCGCGCTCGGCGGCGATGTCGTCCCCGCGGGCGGCTCGCAGGGCCGCGGTGCCCTCGGAGACCCGGTCGAGCAGGGCGGCAAAGGGCGGCGCAAAGCGGGCGACTTCGTCGCGGGCGTCCTCGAGGCGCACGCCAAGCTCGGCGAGATTGGCGGCGCGCTTGCTCCTCCGCAGGAGCAGCAGCCCCTCGGTGCTGGACCGCAAGGCGAGGGCGAGCGATTTCAAGCTGCGGGGGAGGTGGGGACGATCCTCGGCCGTGGCCTGGCGCCAGAGATGCTGACGGAACGCGGCGAAAGTTCTGAACCTGCACGCGGCGAAAGTTCCGAGCAGGGTCACCATGCACTGGGAGGCCACCACTCGTGTGCGACGACAGCCAAAGCGAAGGTAGTCGGAGCAGACTCGACGAAGTCCGGAACTGCCATACGCAGCGGGCGCCCCAGGAAGGTCACTTCGGTGAAAAGAGCCCCAGCTTCCTCAGGGGCGAGGTCCGGACTGCTCGTGGATACGATTCTGCGATCCGACGCGCCGGTCAAACGCACGGTCAACAGCGGTTGGTAACGGAACCTTTGCGGCTGCTGGTGCATCCGCTCCAATCCGGGTTGCGCGAACAGATCGTCGGCGATGACCGAAGCGCCTGTAACTCTACCAATCCGGACATCCACCTGGGAGGAGCCCTCGTCATCGGCCATGGTGGCAAGCACGGCCGTTGCGAGCACGCTGCGACGGGTTGGCGGGACGCTCGCGGACTGTAGGTCTCCATCGAGGTAGCGGGACTCGGTGCCGGCCGCTGCGACGAAGTCGAATGAGCGGCCTTCTACCTGTCCCCAGAACCGCCAGGCTTTCACGGAGTGAAGGGCAGCGCACGAGAGTTCCTCCTTGCCCTCCTCCTCGTTGGGCATCGGACCGTGCCGGAAGAGAGAATATGGACCTGCCCCATCTGCCCTGTTGAGCGCCTCGGCCAGGTTGGGCGGTGCGGCCGCGGCGGCGGCCATACCCGCGGCGGCGTTGGCAGGGGCCGATCGGCGGGACGCAGCGGAGGTCCTCAACGCATACGGGGGATCTCCGTCTACGAGGTAGCCGATTTGAGCCGCTGCCGAGAAGGGGTCATTTGCCACGGAGGCAGCGACCCGGTCGTACTGACGACTCGAATAATAGTAACCGGTGGGGACTGACAGCAGCGCGCTCATGTGCGGCGGCAACCTTGCGACGGGCGGAGCACCCACGCGGATACCACGTGCCCGGCTTTGTCCTCCAACCGGCCCAGCTCGAACTGCAGATCGCTGTCTTCGGCTCTGCGCTCCGCGAAGAGCCCCCCCGAAAGAGGCACTGCCTCGGGATCGCCTGTTTCGGAGACGAAGTCGTACAGCGGGTAGTAATACTTCTCGACGACGAAGAACCCGGGAGGGTCGGACTCCACCGTGTCGATTGGGTAGGGCCAGCCATCCCATTGAGACACCAGCTTCAGCGTAGTTTCGAGGGTCGGCAGGACCTCGAGCACGAGCAAGCGGTCGGCGGCAGGCGTAAACTCCCCGTCGAGGCCAGCCACCGTCACCAGGCCGGATGCGTCGAGCGCCGAGGTCCGCTTGACGAGACCCGGACTGGAGATCTTTACCTTGCCTCCAGCAATCGGTGAGAGTTTCCATCGCGGTTCGTTTTTGCGGGCCGCAAGCTTCACGATGGTGCCGGTCCCCGGGATGCGCCGGATGCCGATCCCTTCCCCGGCGATGATGCGGTTCGTGGCGGCATCCCGTGCCATCCGGTTGAGCGTAGCCCCGGAAACCAGGTAGCGCTTGCTGTCTTGGAATTCCATCGTCATGGCGAGAACGGGTATTTGTAACGGTAGACGTAGGTGCAGAACCACGCGGCGGGCGAGCCGAAGAGCTGCCGTGCGCGAAGGTCTACCAGGACCCACCCGTCCCGGAAATGGCGTGTCGGATCGACCAGATACTCCCAGTCCGAAGGCCGGACGGAGGGTGGGGACGGAGGGGTCACGTTGGCTCCTACCTGGCTCATGTCGGGCGTGCCGAACACGACGGTGTCGACCTCGACTCCCACTGACAGGATCTCTGCCTGGAGCTTTGGCCAGACCGTGCCGAGATACGTTATGTTTTCTGCGCCTTGGCTTTCAGTCACGGAGAACCACCTCGTGGCCGAGGGTTTCGATGCGAAAATCCCCTCATGGTGCCGGGACCAGGCTACGAAAGGCAGCTCCTCTGGGCGGGAAAGCTTGATCAGGGGACCCGCCACCCATGTTCCCTGGGTCGACGGGTAGTCCACGAGCGTGCCTAGAGGCGCTTGGGCAGCGGCCCAAGCATTGGCGTCGGCGACCGCTTCCACGCAGCCCTCCCAAAAAAGAGTCAGCGCATCCGGTTGGCCTGCGTCGGCGATCTCCAACGCTTCGTAGGGGCTCCGCACCCACTCGCCCGGCCTCTCCGACGTGAGGACGAGCTTTTCGGTGGGCGGGAATGCATCGACGAAATCCATAGGCGTCAGGCGATCGCCAGATCTGAAAAGGCCGCTGTGTTCTGCTCGATCTTGCGCAGGATGCCGAGGAGATCGCGTTGGGGATCTTGGCGCTCGCGCTCGGCGCGGCGGCCGTCGCCGAGGGCGCGGGCCTGGGGGTTGAGGGTGCGGCCGATCTGGCCCGCCTGTTCGCCTGCGCGCCGTAGGGCGCGCCCCTCCCCGAGGGCCGACTG